>JADQBT010000030.1 GCA_016278485.1 Halanaerobiales bacterium | reverse complement strand
ATGAATAAACATATGGTCTCTATTTCTATTTTTCCTACTAATGCTTGACACAAACAGATTTTCAAAAAGGCTTGACAGAGAGCTATGTAAATGTTATTATATAAGTCGTCGCAGTGATTATTTACTGCTGATTGGCGCCTGTAGCTCAGCTGGATAGAGCAACGGACTTCTAATCCGTAGGCCAGAGGTTCGAATCCTCTCAGGCGCGCCATTTAAATGTATAATGCCTGATAGTATTATGGTGGGGTGTAGCTCAGTTGGCTAGAGCGCAGGATTGTGGCTCCTGAGGCCGTGGGTTCAAGCCCCATCACCCACCCCATTTAATTTTTGTTAACCCTCTGTTATTAGGCAGTGGGATTTTTTTATGTCTGCAGAACTTAAAGTAATAACAAATAGATGATGTGATACATATAATTAAATTAAATATAGATTAAAACCTTATCTGTAGAAGCAGGAGGTGAAAAAATGGGAGATTATGCAGCAGCAGGAGTAGATGATAATGGAGCATTTGTTTTATTTTTAATATTAATATTATTAATACTTGGTTCAGTTAATGGATATGGACATAGTAAATCAAAACCAAAGATAAAACCAAAATTAAAATAAAAAGTAAACTACCCCTTCTCAGGAAGGGGTTTTTTCAAAGAAATTAAAAATAATAGTTAAGGAGCTTGATTGCAAAGGTTAAAGATAATAAAATATAAGAGGATGGAATTGTCTTTGAATTTAAAATGAAAGGAGTTGATAAAATGCAGAAAGAATATGTTTGTCCCAAATGCGATAATCGTTCTTATGAGCAAGATGAAATGAGAGCAACCGGAGGCGCCCTTGCGAAAATTTTTGATGTACAAAACAAAAAATTCACGATGATTAGTTGTTCACGATGTGGATATACTGAGTTTTTCAAGAAAGGTTCCAATGCACTTGGAAATATATTTGACTTCTTTACAAATTAATTGGAGGTATTTAGATGGCAGGTATTGTATTTTATAAAACAACGGAATTAGCAAAAATTGTAGAATTTTATCAAAAAAAGCTCGGTTTTAAAGTCTGGCTTGATCAGGGATCCTGTATTATTTTGGCAGAGGGAGATTTTAAAATAGGATTTTGTGAAAAGGCGGTAAATCTTTTTAATGGGATCATAACATTGTATTATCCGAGCAAAGAAGAAGTTGATCATAAATATGAAGAATTAAAAGATATTGCGGAAACTGAACCTATGCTTAACGAAAAATTTGATATTTATCAGTTTTTTGCTAAAGATCCAGAAGGTAGAGGACTGGAATTTCAAACATTCTTACATAGACTGCCAGAAGAATAATGCTGGCAGTTTTCCCTTGTAATTTTAACTTTTATTGTGTTATAATTATAATAAATTGACCACTAGTCGAAACAGGAGGGGGAAAAGTTTGGCCAGAACAACTAAAAAATCAATCAGAAAACGGAATTTAATTATGTCAGAGGCAGAGCAATTATTTATTGAACGTGGATTTGATCAGACTACAGTCAAGGAAATTGCAGATAAAGCTGGAGTTGCCAAAGGTACTTTTTATTATTATTTTAATACAAAAGAAGAATTAATCTCTGCTATTTTACAGAGAAGATATGAAGAAGCAGAAAAAGATGCTAAAAAGATAGCAGAAGATGAGCGACTAGATCCGATCAGCAAATTAGAATTGATTATTTCTCGTTTAATCTTTGCTAAAAAAGGAAATCTAAATATAAGTGAGTATTTTCAAATAGATAAAAATGCGAATGTGATGAAAAAAAGAAATGTTGAATTTAGAAATAAGTTTATTCCTATTTTTAAACAGGTTGTCAAAGAAGGAATAGAAAAAAAGATATTTCAGACATCTTATCCGAGTGAAATTACGGAAATTCTATTAATTGGTATTGATGGGTTTTTGCATATTCACCAAAAAGATTTGCTCTCATCAAGTTATATTAACCAAAAGATGGATGCTGTGGAAAAATTGATCTGTCAAGTTTTAGAGTTAGATCAGTGTCAGATAAATTTAAAAACCAAACAAAATGATGAATGAAAAAGACCGGCCACTTAGTAAATTCTAAATGACCGGTCTTATGGTATTAAGCAAATTCTTATTTGTCTTTATTATCTTTACTATTCTTTTTATCAAGATCAATCTTTCCACTTTCAGCAAGCTTTTTTCTTAATTCAGGATCCATATTTAAGTTGACATTAAGTTCATATCCACAGTTTTCACAGGTAATAGTATTTTCTTGTGCATTACGATCTGATACAGGTTTTTGACATTCAGGACAATCAAATAAATAATTGTTATTTCTAGTCATTATTGTCAACCTCCTTATTAAATTAATAAAGTTTCTTACAATATATTCTTTCAATAAAAAGGTTATATATCCTGCATTTTTTTATTTTTATATTGATTATTTCCAGTTAGATATTAAAAATGCGACATAACCACTGACTCCTCCTAAAACGAGCGTTAAATTGAAGACACCTTTAATAAGCTTTTTCATCAGCGATCAATCCTTTCTTTTTTATTATTTGTGAAAAGTTTAACAAATTGATTATATTACTATTATATATGATTAAAGTTATTTGTAAACCCCCTTTTTAAAAGTTTAAATAATAAGATTAGTAAGAAAATTATAATTGAGAAAATTATTTGTGATAAGCAGGATTTTTTATCTTTTTAGTAAATATATTTATTGTAAGTAATTAATTAATGTTTAATAGTTAACAGCGTTTTGGAGTATAATATCTTATAATAAAAAGAGGTGAGATAGAAATGATGAAAAAAGATTTTACAGATCATGATTTGATGGCTCAACTTGGCCGTCTGGCTAATAAGTGGGGAACAGGTCATAAAAGTATAACTCGCATTCTGGAACAGACAAAAGAATTTTTAGAGACAAAAAGGCATAAAATTTCGTTTATGGATAAGGTAATTGAGATAGTTGAATTTTTGACAGCTTATTCAAAACAAGAATATATGATTGATGATACAACTTTAGGTTGGATGGTTGCTGCTCTTGCCTATCTTATTATGCCGATGGATCTCATACCAGATTTTATACCAGGCGCAGGTTTTACTGATGATGCTGCTGCTTTCATTATTGTATATAGGCAGATTAGCATTGAAATTGAAAAATTTAAAGAATGGAAAAAAGGGCGAAATTTTTCTCAAAATATTGTAGTTGAATGATAATTATAGAAGAAACGAAAACTAAATTAAAACTTGACAAGCAATTCAAGGTATGCTAATATAATATTTGGTTTGAGTTTGTGTGCGAAAGTGGCGGAATTGGCAGACGCGCTAGATTTAGGATCTAGTGGGCTTCCCCCGTGTGGGTTCGAGTCCCACCTTTCGCACCATTATATCCTGTCAAATGTACCCCGATGTTGGCGAGTGCCAGGTCGGGGATTATTAACATATAAGGAACCGATGCTGCTTAGATTTGACAAATAAGAAGCATAGTTTATCTCAAGGAGGAATTTTATAAATGGAAGTATCAAAAGAAGAATTAAAAGGAAATAAAGTTGCATTAGATGTTGAAGTTGAAGAAGAAAGAGTGGATGAAGTACTTAATCAGGCATATAAAAAAGTGGTGAAGGATGTTAGTATTCCTGGTTTCCGTAAAGGAAAGGTTCCACGTAAAATTTTAGAAAAAAGATTTGGGGAAGAAGTGCTGCATCGTGATGCATTTGATTTACTTATTCCTCGTGCTTACAGTGAAGCAGTAAAAGCAGCTAGAATTGAACCGGTAGACCAACCAGAAATTGATGATTTTTACATAGCTGCTGGTGAACCTGCTACTTTTCGTGCAGTAGTAGAAGTGAAGCCAGAAGTTGAATTAGGTCAGTATACAGATTTAGGTATTGAAAAAGAAGAAGTAGAAGTAACAGAAGAAGAAGTAGAAGGTCGACTGGAAAAGCAAGTAGAACAGCATAGTCAACTAGTAAATTCAGATAAAGAAGTAGCTGAAACTGGAGACCATGCAATTATTGATTTCACAGGTTATTTAAATGGAGAAGAGTTTGAAGGTGGAAGTGCTGAAGAATATACCTTAGAACTTGGTTCTGGTAATTTTATTCCAGGTTTTGAAGATCAATTGATTGGTGCTAAAGTGGGAGAAGATGTAGAAGTAGATGTTACTTTCCCTGAAGACTATCAGAGTGAAGATTTAGCTGGTCAAGATGTAATCTTTAAAGTCGAGATTAAAGAAATTAAAGAAAAGCAAAAACCAGAGCTAAATGATGATTTTGCCAAAGAAGTAAGTGAATATGAAACACTGGCTGAATTAAAAGAAAGTATTAAAGAAGAAATTCGTGAACAAAAAGAAAAAACTAATAAAAATAAATTTGAAGAAGAATTATTAAATAAAATTGCAGAAAACTCAGAAGTAGATATTTCAGATACATTGGTTGATCAGGAACTTGATCAGATGTATCAAAATATGGAACATACACTCTCACATCAAGGTATGAAAATTGAAGATTACCTTAATTATATGGGTCTTGATGAAGCGGGCTGGAGAGAAGAAAATAAAGAAGATGCAACCAAGCGAGCTAAACAGATGCTGATCTTAGATGCAATTGCTGAAGCAGAAGGTATTGAAGCACCGGAAGAAGAAGTAGATGCTAAGATTGCAGAAATTGCAGAACAACATGAACAAGATGTTGAACAAGTAAAAGCAATTTTCAAAATGCAAGGACAGCTGGATAGCTTGATAGAAAGTATTAAAAATGAGAAGACATTTGATTTTCTGGTAGAAAATAATTAAATTAAATATAATTATTTTGTTTATTGCGGGAATAATGATTTATAAGGAGGGGTTAAGTAATGAGTTTAGTCCCAATGGTAGTTGAACAAACAAATCGTGGTGAACGTTCCTATGATATTTATTCAAGATTACTTAAAGATCGAATTGTATTTCTTGGTAGTACTGTAAACGATAATTTAGCAAATATTATTATTGCTCAATTGCTTTATTTAGAAGCAGATGATCCAGATAAAGATATTTATCTATATGTTAACAGTCCTGGTGGTTCTGTAACTGCTGCATTGGCCATGTATGATACTATGCAGTATATTAAACCTGATGTTGTTACAATTGGTATGGGTCAGGCAGCAAGTGCTGGTGCGCTATTATTAGCTGCGGGAGCAGAAGGAAAGCGCTATGCATTACCATACGCTCGAGTGATGATTCATCAACCTGCAGGTGGTGCCCAGGGTAAAGCGACAGATGCAGAGATTCATATAAAAGAATTGATGAGGATGCGCGAATTATTGAATGAAATTTTAAGTCAACATACTGGGCAATCAGTAGAAAAAATTTCCCAGGATGTTGAAAAAGATTTCTTTATGACTGCTAAGGAAGCTGTTGATTATGGAATTATTGATGAAGTAATCACACGTAATGAGCTTAAAAGTAAGTAAGTCTCAACTAGAGGTGATATAATGTTCAAGTTTGGCGAAGAGAATAAAGACCAGCTTAAATGTTCCTTTTGTGGTAAAACACAGGAACAGGTCAGAAAGTTAGTTGCTGGCCCTGGTGTTTACATCTGTGACGAATGTATAGAGTTATGTAATGAGATTGTCACAGAAGAATTAGATGAAGATTTAGGTTTTGAAATGCAAAAAATTCCTAAGCCTAGAGAGATTAAAAAAATACTTGATGAGTATGTAATTGGTCAAAATAGGGCGAAAAAATCTTTATCTGTTGCAGTTTATAATCACTATAAGCGTGTTAATTCTGATATGAAAATAGATGATGTAGAATTACAAAAAAGTAATATCATGATGGTAGGTCCGACCGGTTCTGGTAAAACATTACTTGCTCAGACCCTTGCAAAAATTATTGATGTTCCCATTGCAATAACAGATGCTACTTCTTTAACAGAAGCAGGTTATGTAGGAGAAGATGTTGAAAATATCTTACTGAAGCTGATTCAGGCTGCTGATTATGATATTGAGAAAGCAGAAAAAGGAATTATCTATGTTGATGAAATTGATAAAATAGCTCGCAAATCAGAAAATCCGTCTATTACTAGAGATGTTTCCGGTGAAGGTGTACAACAGGCCCTCCTTAAAATATTAGAGGGGACAGTAGCTAGTGTTCCACCTCAAGGTGGCAGAAAACACCCACATCAAGAGTTTATTCAAATTGATACTAGTAATATTCTTTTCATCGCTGGTGGGGCATATGGCGGAGTAGAGAAATTGATTAAATCTAGGATTAACAGTAAGGTGATGGGTTTTGGGGCAGATATTAAATCAAATGAAGATAACGAAAATATTGGAGAAGTTTTAAAACATATCTTACCAGAAGACTTACTGCATTATGGTTTAATTCCAGAATTTATTGGTCGGATGCCAATCTTGGTTACACTTGATCAACTGGAAGAAGAAGATTTAGTGAGAATTTTAACTGAGCCTCGTAATGCACTTGTTAAACAATATCGGAAATTTTTTGAAATGGATGATGTTGAACTGGAATTTACTCCAGAAGCATTACGCGCAATTGCCCGTCAATCTCTATCTCGTAAAACAGGAGCCCGGGGATTACGTTCAGTAGTGGAAAATACTGTGCTAGATATTATGTATGATCTGCCCTCACGGCCGGAAATTGGTAAGTGTATAATTACTGAGCAGGTTGTGGAGAACAATCAGAAACCTGATACAGAATACCGTGAAGGCCATGAAGAATCTGCTTAGCTAGATGCTAGTTTAATAAAAAATGACTTGTAAGAGATAATATTGCTCCGATAGAGGGGTGGTATTATCTCTTTTGCTGATAATGAGCCTCTTTTCAGGTTATAATAAATCTTGACTGAAAAATATATCTGAGGAGGCTTTCGTTTGACAACATTATTTAAATTTTTTATAATTGTTCAGTTCATTTTTTCTGTGATAATAGGATTATACTTCTGGAATAATCTCAAAAAACAGTCTGGAACCAAAAAAACAGTTAAATTAAAATCAAGGGCTGAATTGGATAAATTAAATAAATTACGAAAAATTTCATTAAATAAACCGCTATCAGAACAAACCCGGCCAATGGATTTAAAAGATATAGTGGGCCAACAAGAAGGTGTGAGAGCTTTAAGGGCTGCCCTATGTGGACCTAATCCCCAGCATGTTTTAATTTATGGTGAACCTGGGGTAGGAAAAACTGCAGCTGCCAGATTAATTCTGGAAGAAGCAAAAAAGAAAAGTGATTCTGCATTTGCCGAAAAAGCCAGTTTTGTTGAATTGGATGCCGCTAGTACTCGTTTTGACGAAAGGAGCATTGCTGATCCTTTAATCGGTTCTGTGCATGATCCAATTTATCAAGGAGCAGGTGCGATGGGAGTGGCAGGTATTCCTCAACCCAAACCTGGTGCTGTTACAGAAGCCCATGGAGGCATTCTTTTTATAGATGAGATTGGAGAACTGCATCCAGCTCAGATGAACAAATTACTGAAAGTTCTTGAAGACAGAAAAGTATTTTTTGAAAGTGCATATTATAGTAAAGAAAATAAACAGATTCCTGATTATGTTCACGATATATTTCAGCGGGGTATGCCAGCTGATTTTAGGCTTGTTGGTGCTACTACAAGAAGGCCAGATGAAATAATTCCAGCTATTAGATCACGCTGTTTGGAGATATTTTTTCGGCAACTTTCTCCAGGAGAAATTAGATTGATTGCTAGTAGGGCAATTAACAAACTTGGTTTTCAGACAAGCAAACAGGTATTAGAAACAATAGAAAAATATGGCCAGAGCGGAAGAGATGCGGTCAATATAGTTCAATTAGGAGCAGGTATTGCCCGGACCAATGGCAGAATGCGCATCACTACAGCCGATTTGGAGGAGGTAATTAGTAGTGGGCGTTATACGCCACGTCCTGAAAATAAGATTGTTGCTGAACCAGCAGTAGGCCTTATGCAGGGTTTAGCCGTTAGAGGCGCTGATACTGGCATGCTGTTAGAGATTGAAGCAGTAGTTCATGCAGTCCAAGGTAAAGGAAGACTTGAAATTACAGGTATTATTAATGAAGAAGAGATTGGCAATCAGAGTCGTAAATTGAAAAGAAAGAGTCAGGCCAGAGAATCAGTCACAAATGTTATAACTGTTTTGGAAAAATTGACTGGTCTAGATTTTTCTGAGTATTTTATCCATCTTAATTTCCCAGGTGGGTTACCTGTTGATGGTCCATCGGCTGGTATAGCGATTGCCCTAGCTATTTATTCAGCAGTAATTGAACAGCCAATAGATAATAAGTTAGCTGCAACTGGAGAACTTTCAATAAGAGGAAAAGTTAAACCTGTTGGCGGCGTGACAGCTAAGATTGCAGCTGCAAGAGAAGCGGGTGTAAAGCGAGTCTTAATACCAGCAGCAAATTGGCAAGAACATTATGATCAAATGACGTTAGATATTATCAGCGTGAACAGCTTTGAGGAGATATTGGAATATGTATTTCCGGCAACAGATATATTTAAAAAAGTTTTAAATAAAGGAAAGCGCGCTGTTAACTAGAAATATATATTTGAAGAGGTGAGTAATATGAATGAGAAGAAAAAAAGTGAAAGTGATATTATTATAGATGAATTACCACTCTTGCCATCTCGGGGAGTAATTGTTTTCCCCTATATGGTGATCCCGCTGCTTGTAGGTAGGGATAAGTCTATTGAAGCACTAGAAGAAGCAATGCTTAATGAGAAAAAAATTCTAGTAGCTGCTCAATATGAAGAGGAAGTAGAAGAACCAGATCCAGCTGATATTTACAAATATGGAACAGTTGCTGAAGTTAAACAACTGGTTAAACTACCGAATGGAATGTTGAAAGTTATTGTGGAAGGTGTTAGCCGGGCAAAAATAAATAGTTTTATTTCTACAGAGGATTATTTTTCTGTAGAAGCGGAGATGTTTTCCGAAAATGAACCTAAAGTTGATAAAGAAGTGGAAGCATTGATGCGCATTGTACTTGATGAATTTCAAGAATATATTAAATATAATCGCAATCTTCCTGCTGAGACAATGATCTCTGTTAATAATATTGATAAACCAGGTCGTTTAGCAGATGTAATTGCATCACAGCTTGATTTAAAATATAAAAAGCAACAAGAACTCTTGGAAGCAGTTGATCCATTAGTAAGATTAGAAAAATTGCTTTCGGTACTTCAAGATGAAATAGAAATACTTAAAATAGAACAGAATATTAATAAACGAGTACGTAAACAGGTAGAAAAGACGCAAAAAGAATATTATCTGAGAGAAAAGTTAAAAATCATAAAAGATGAACTTGATTATGATGACGAAGATGATGATGAGATTGCTGAATATAAAGAAAAGATGGAAAAAATTAATCTACCAGAAGAAGTAGCTGAGAAAATTGAAGAAGAGATTAAAAAACTTAGCAAAACTCCTGACATGTCTCCAGAATCGACAGTGCTTAGAAACTATCTTGATTGTATTTTAGATCTGCCGTGGGAAAGTGAAGAAGAAGAAGAAATAGATATTAATAAATCGGAAGAAATAATGGAAAAAGACCATTATGGCTTAGAAGATGTCAAGGAAAGAATAATAGAATATCTAGCAGTCCGTAAGGTAGCTCCTGCTAAGAAAAGTCCAATTCTTTGTTTAGTCGGTGCGCCTGGTGTTGGTAAAACATCTTTAGGTAGATCAGTAGCAAGAGCAATTGATCGTGAATTCGTGCGACTTTCTTTAGGAGGAGTACGTGATGAGGCTGAGATAAGAGGACACCGAAGAACTTATATTGGTTCTCGACCAGGTAGAATCATTAATGCAATGAGAGATGCTGGTAGCAAAAACCCTGTTTTTTTACTTGATGAAGTAGATAAGATGAGTTCTGATTTTAGAGGTGATCCGGCTTCAGCTTTACTGGAAGTACTTGATCCAGAACAGAATGTAGAATTTACTGATCATTATCTGGAAATTCCGTTTGATCTTTCAGAAGTGCTTTTTATTACTACAGCAAATGTTACTAATACTATTCCTGCTCCTTTGCTTGATCGGATGGAATTAATCGAGATACCAGGTTATACTGACGAGGAAAAGATGAAAATTGCGGAAAGACACCTCCTACCGCGTATTTATGAAGATCATGGTTTAACAGAAGAACAGATTAACATTTCTACTAATGCTATTTATCGAGTTATTAGAGAATATACAAGAGAAGCAGGTGTCCGTAATTTAGAAAGAAAACTAGCTACAGTAGTAAGAAAAGTAACCAAAGAATTTGTTGAAGGTAGAGATAAAATGGCCCGTATTGCTGTCAATAGTTTAGATAACTATCTTGGTGTTTCACGTTTTGAACATGAAGAAAGTGATCTAGAAGATAGAATAGGTGTGGCAACAGGGATGGCTTATAATCAAGCTGGTGGTGATATCCTTGCTATTGAAGTAGCTGTTATGCCGGGTAAAGGTGATTTAACTTTAACTGGTTCACTGGGTGATGTTATGCAAGAATCTGCTCGGGCAGCTTTAAGTTATATTCGCTCAAAGCAAAATGAGTTTGGACTTGAAACTGATTTTCATAAAAAGTATGATATTCATATTCATGTTCCCCAGGGTGCTGTACCAAAAGATGGACCTTCAGCCGGTATTACTATTGCTACTGCTGTTGCTTCTGCTTTTACAGATAGACCAGTTAGGGGAGATTTTGCCATGACAGGTGAAATTACACTGCGTGGTCGTGTATTACCAGTCGGAGGTATTAAAACTAAGATACTTGCAGCCAGTCGTGCAGGGATCAAACAAATTATCATGCCACTAAAAAATAGAAAAGATTATATAGATATAGCAGATCAGATCAAACGAGAACTAGATGTTCATTTTGTAGATCATATGGATCAGGTGATTGAACTTCTGCTGTTGGAAGGGGTTAAAAATGAAAATTAAAAGTCCTGAATATGTTTTAAGTGCTTACCGTTATGAACAATGTCCTAATATTCAACAGCCAGAAATAGCTTTTGCAGGTCGATCTAATGTTGGAAAATCTTCTTTAATCAATAGGTTATTAAATAAAAAAAAGCTAGCACGTACTAGCGCCAAACCAGGGAGGACCCAATCATTAAATTATTATAATCTTGATGATAAATTTTACTTTGTTGATCTACCAGGTTATGGTTTTGCACATGTACCGACAAAGGTTAGGGATGATTGGGCAGAATTAATTGATACTTATCTTAATCAACGTCCTAATCTAGCCGGTGTTCTTTCAATCATAGATGCCAGACATAAGCCAAGTAGTGATGATAAAATGATGATAGAATGGTTGCGCGCTTCAGGTTTACCTTATCTGATTGTTGCTACGAAAGCAGATAAGCTTTCAAATAATCAGCAAGTTAAACAGAAAAAAGTAATCAGCAATGAATTAAGAATTAGATCAGATGAAAAATTAATTTTCTTTTCTGCAGAAACTTCTGCAGGAAAAATGCAGGTCTGGGAAGAAATAGGGTATATGCTTCAATATTTTAATGATTAAGGATGATCGAGAATGGCAGATGATAAATACACCAGTTATTTTGCTGCAGTTTATGATCGAATTATGTCAGAAGTGCCTTATGATTTCTGGTTTAGTTATTTAAAGGAATTGCTTGCTTATTATCAGATAAAACCAGTAAAAATCCTTGAACTTGCTTGTGGAACTGGGAATATGAGCATGAGACTGGCTAAACTAAATGACTGTGAAAAATTGCTTGCAACTGATTTATCTGCGGAAATGTTAGAAAAAGCCGCCAGTAAAGTTAATGATAAGCAAAAAAATATAATTTTTCAACAGGCAGATATGCGTAAAATAATACGGCCAGAAAAATTTGATCTGGTCGTTTCCTTTTTTGATAGTATAAATTATCTGCTCACTACTGAAGAATTGGCACAGACTTTTTCTAATGTTTATCAGTTACTAGCCAAAGAAGGATTTTTTATATTTGATATGAACAGTATGCAACAATTATTAAATATTGAAGAGGGTACTATGGTCTTTGAGGAAGATAATTTTTCTGTTTATTGGGAAGATTTAGTTGATCAATCTAGCAAACGTTGGCAAGTAAATTTAAAAATTTGTTTAGAAGAGTCTGGAAAACTAAACTGCTACCAGGAGCTACATGAAGAACAGGGTTATCAGATTGAAGTAATAGAAAAGTTATTATATCAGGCCGGTTTTCAGGCGGTAAAAGTATTTAAGGCTTTTACTTTTCATCAAGGTGATGATAATTATGGCAATAGGTTATATTTTATTGCAACACCCGAGTCTAAAAACCTAGAGACTGATTACTCATTTTTTAAAAAAGTCTTTGTTAAACTACGGACAGATTTGCGTCTTTTCTGGCAGAAAATTACTTAATTTAGCGACTTCCCAAAAATATTAAAAATACTCCCCCCAATATTAGTGAGATTTTTAAAGGATTAAGTTCGTTTTTTAAACCACTAATACCAAGTAGTGTAACTGTTAATAAGATAATTGGTCCAAAAAGTCCTAGTATTGCGTTAATTCTTAATGCAATATCTACTCTTTGAAAATAATACATTAAGACAGCAGATATTAATTCAACACCACTTGATAAAACACGCATCAAAATCATAGCCAGTAGTATTTTTTCTTTTTCCAAATACATAAAATCACCATCCTGTTTTTAAAAAATGTTAAACTATGATATAATAAAATATGATTTTAGTACTTTTTTCCTATTAAATTAAAGGAGCTGAAGGATATGCAGTCACTAAGACATCTTAAAACTATCTTTTTTAAGTTCATTTCTGCTGAAAAAAGAAATGTTGCTTATAATTTTTTTACTCTAATGACTGTATATTATGTTATTTCTTTAGTTATATTATTTAAATTGCCATTTTTACCAGGATTAATACCTTTGCTTTTTTTGCCAACACTTTTTTTTGGGACAAGGTCAACCATGAAGGAAGCTATTCTGGCTGAGATCTTTTTTTTAATAGTATTTTATAGTTATGTTTTTGGTATGAAGGGTAGTGGTTTAGCTTTTCGAGATTGGACGTTTGTTTTGGTAGGGACAATTTTTGCATTAGCTTCGATGCATATTATTAACCGATTTTCTTATCAGTTAAGAAATAAGCAGAAAGAATTATCAAATTCAATGACCGAACTTGCCGCCTCTTACAGAAATTTAGAGGCTAACCAGACTAAACTAGTGGCATTAACTACAATTACGCGTAAGTTACTTAGAGTACAGGAGCGAGAAAAGGTTATACCTCTTTTGATAAATTTATTACAACGGTATATTTTTTATGAACATATTGCTTATTTTTCATTAAAAGATGGAGAGGTAAAGTTAGCCAATAAATTAGGTTATCTTAATTTCAAGGAAGATACTTTAGTAGATTTGATTGCATATTATCATCAGAACTATAGTGATTCAGAAGTAGAAACAATTTCTGCTCAAGAAATATGTGTTGAATTAATGAATCAGTCTGAGATAGATAGTGGTAAGTTTATATTTTTACCAGTTAAGGCCGGAGGAGAGTTAGAAGGTTATCTATTAAGTTATCACCTCAATTCCTGGATACAGCCAGAAGATGAAGACGTAATGCGTATCTTGGGTGACCAACTGGACCTTATTTTAAGTAAATTAGATCTACTGACTGATACAAGGCAGCTAGCAATTACCGATAGTGGTACTAAATTATATAATCAGCGCTATTTTTATGATAAACTAGCAACTATATTTGAGCATTCAAAAAAATATAAAAAGCCAATGACTGTCGCTATTTTTGACATAGATAATTTTAAAGAGTTAAATGATAAGTATGGACATCTATTTGGAGATCTTGTACTAGAAGAAATTGCTAATATGATGCTTGATAATGTCCGGGGAATTGATGTATTAGCCAGGTATGGTGGTGATGAATTCGTACTTATTTTACCAGAGACTGGGCGAAAAAAAGGTTTAGATATTGCAAAAAGAATAGTTGAGAAGGTTGATGCCTATCAGTTCTTTACTAATTCAGGAGAGGAAGTTACAACTTCTCTTTCAGGGGGAGTTGCTGCTTATCCTGAAGATGAGATAGATGACCCAGTACAATTGGTTGAACTTGCTGATAGTTCTTTATATATTTCAAAACAAGCTGGTAAAAATACAGTTGTCTGTGATCAATTAAAATGTAGGCAAAGAGATAAACTAAATTAAAAGAAATGAATCAGATTAAACAAAAAAGCTGCTCCCATTAAATGGGGCAGCTTTTTATCTTACTATCCATTATATTTAAGTTTATTCTACTACTTCTTTTAGATGGGTAGATTTATTTTTTGGTCTTCTCCAAATAAGTTTCTTCAACCATGGGATTAGGTAGTAATCAAGACCCAATGATTGCCCTGAGCTTGCGAGACAAGGGAAAGAAGCCATGAGATACCAAATTTGACCTGTACCGGATAAGAAGAAGTTGATATTCATAAAAATTGAACCTATGGCACCTAGTACACTAAAGATACCAAAAATTAGTGAAATACCTAATGCTATTTCAGTCATTGTAACAACAATCTGGAATAATAATGCGTTTGGCATGACAAATGTCTCCATAAAGGCTTTATACCAGCCTACAGCATTTGGACCAATCGGTGAAGTTGAAGCACCTGCAACTAGTTTATCACCAGCAGCTAACCAACCATCTTCAATTTTATGATAACCACTAAGGAACCATTGGATACCAAGGAAAATGCGAAGAATAGCAATCCAGAAAGTACGTGATTTTCTAGTAGCTTGATCAAAAGCTTGTGAAACAAAGCCTTTATGAGAGGCTTGCTCGTGAATATACTCATCAATCAAACCTAGACCTTCCTTAATGCCGCCTATATCAAAAAGATAGTGCATATTTACAAGATGTTTCATAAACATTGCTGGCACGCCTTTTAAGGAAAGACCTGTTACATCTGCAACAGCATAGTTACCACCAATTGAAACCATAACACCGTGTAAATTAGCTTCCATTTCTTCTTTAGGACCATTAGTAATATCAGCATGAACATTATTAGCTGCACATTCACCAGTCTGCATAGCAGCTTCTACTAAAGCTGGTAATGTTTTGCCATCACTCCATGGAGCAGCTGAGTTATCACCAATAGCATAAACATTTTCATGTTCAGGGACCTGTAAATATTTATCAACGATAAGGCGATTAGCTCTATCTTTTTCTATATCCATTTCTTCAATCAATTCTGCAGCTTGCACACCACAAGTCCAGATAACTGTTTTAGATTGGATAGTTTCTCCACCCTGTAAGGTGAGACTGTCTTTGGTAACTTCAGTTATAAATGAGCCAGTTTTTACTTCAACTGAGTTTTTCCTGAGATATTTCATTGCACTTTCAACAAGTGAATCTTTTAAGTTAGGAAGGATTGAATCTAACCCCTCTACTAAATAAAGATCAATATCTTTTCTTGGAATACCATATTGTTTACTTAGCTCATCAAACCATTCTATAAGTTCACCTACCATTTCAACACCAGTAAATCCTCCACCAGCAACAACAAATGAAAGTAACTCGCGACGGCGAGCTGGATCAGATTCAAATTGAGCTTCTTGGAACATATTAAGAATATGTTCGCGGATTTTTTCGGAATCTTCAACAGACCATAATGTGAATGAGTGTTCTTTCACACCATCAATACCAAAGTCAGCTGGCTGACTTCCTGCACCGAGAATTAAGTAGTCATAACTATATTCATGATTGCTAGAAGTAATTTTTTTGTTTTCAAAATCAATATTATCAATTTGATCTTGAATAACATTAACCGGGGTGCTTTCAAAAAGTCTCGTCAGACTGATTTGTAAATCATCAGCTTCAATCCTGTTGCCTGCCACTTCATGGAGTTCAGTTATTAGGTCGTGGGTTGAACTCTTATCAATAAGAGTAATTTCCATACCGGGAGTTTTTTTAGACAGCTTAGCAAGACGCTTAGCCGCGGAAACTCCACCATAACCTGCTCCAAGGACAACTACATGTTTTCGCATAAATATGTCCTCCTTGTAATTAAATTATTAAACTTTATATAGTGGTGAAAAAGTGTAGTTATTTTTTTCACACACCCATTATAGCATATTTTACAAAAAAAGCAAATTATTTGAGTCAAATTTGGGTGATATAATAACTGTTTTTGAAGTAATTTTTGATAAGGTTTAATAAAACTGTAGATATTTATTTACTTAATCATAAAATTATTTATTTCACAAAATATGTATTTGCTGTATTGACTCAAATGACTGATTGTGATAATATTATATATGTGATATAAATAACAAGAAATCACAAGCTAAACTAATTTTAAAATTTTAAAGGAGGAATTATTAATGAGAAAAAGTCTTATTGTAGTACTTAGTTTATTAATGGTAGTAGTATTTGCTGTTAGTGCAGGAGCTGCTGAAGGGTTAGAAGATGGTCATTATGTTGCTTATGAAGAAAACAGTCATGGTGATTTGGTAATTGAGTATATCGTTGAAAGAGGTCAATTAGTAGATGTGAATATGCTTAATCCTTTCAAACTCAATTATAGTTATGATCAAGGTAGAATGGCTTTCTTTGAATATCCCTACAAAGTATTAACTGCTGAAAACCCTACTAAACTTGATGTTGTATCAGGTGCAACCCACAGTTATGAAAGTTATAATGCTGCTGCTGAAATGGCTTTAAGCATTGCTGATGGTTCTTATACTGGAAACAAATATTATGGTGTAGCCGAAAACTTTGCTCATGGTCATGTATTAGTTGAGATTACTGTTGAAGGTGAAAAGATTACTGATGCTCGTCTAATTACAGCTAACCCTGAATTAGATGATAGAGAAAAATTAATGCCTGCTAAAGGTGCTGATTATCCTTCAGAGCCAGCAAAAGAGTTCTTCAATACCTTTGCTGATAAGGTTGTAGAAAATCAAGGTAATGTTGACTTAATTACTGGTGCAACTCACAGTTATGATAGTTATAATGAAGCTTTAGATATGGCAATGACTCAAGCTGGTCTTAAGTAATAACTATTTAAATACAATATTATAAAAGCTCCCACTATTGTAGTGGGAGCTTTTATAATATCTGATTATACTCTTTTTTTGTATAAATAAAATGAGTATGTTAAAATATAAATAACGGACTAGAAATTATAGAATTAGGATGTGGTTTTTTGCAAAAAAATACGTTCTACAAATTAATAATAATTGTATTAATGATTTCACTATTAGCTGCTGGTTGTGGGAAAAATCAGGCAGAAGAGCTTCCTGAATACAAAGGTAGCGATTTTTTAATGGATACTCTTGTCCAAATGAAGGTATATGCTTATAATGGTGACAAAATAATTGATGAAAGTTTAGCAAGAATTCGTGAATTAGAAAACTTAATGAGTGTTACTCTGGAAGAGAGCGAGATTTATCAGATTAACCAGCATGCAGGTAAAGGTGTGCAAGTATCTCAGGATACATTAAGAGTATTAAATAAAGCTCTTGAATATGCGGAACTAACTAAAGGAAGTTTTGACCCAAGTATTGGGCCTTTAGTAGAACTTTGGGGTATTGGGAGTGGTGAAGAACGAGTTCCTACAAATGAAGAGATATTAAAAGCGAAAAACTTGGTAGATTATCGAAAAGTTATGATAAGCCCTGATCAAAAAGTAAGACTTGCTCAACCGAAGATGCGTCTTGATCTTGGTGCAATTGCAAAAGGATATGCGGCAGATGAAGTTAGTAAAATATTTGCTGAACACAACATTAATAGTGCTTTTGTAAATCTAGGTGGTAATGTATTAGTATTTGGTAATAAGCCAGATGGCTCTGATTGGAAAGTAGGTATTCAAGACCCCAGAGAAAATAGGGGAAATGTGATGGCTGCTGTATCCGTTTCAGATAAAACAATAGTTACATCTGGTAATTATGAAAGATATTTTGAGAAAGATGGTGTTATTTACCATCATATCATAGATCCAGCTACCGGAAGGCCAGCCCGGACAGGATTGCTTAGTGTTAGTATTATTAGTGATAGTTCTTTTGACGCTGATGCACTTTCCACTAGTGTTTTTATTATGGGCTTAGAAGCAGGTAAAAAATTAGTAAATAAGCTGGATGGTGTAGAAGCATTGTTTATTACTGATGATTTAGAGGTAGATATAACATCAGGTTTAAAAGACAAATTCGAACTCATGAGTGAAGATTTCGTATTAATAAAGGATGAAAATTAATTGGATATCAATGATAGATATTATAAAAAGATGGTAAAGGAAATAGATGAAAATATTGTAAGACTCACCTCATCTCATCGTAAATTAATTAACGAAGCTATCACAGATTTAGTTAATGGTGGTGGGAAAAGACTTCGTCCAGTATTAATGCTTATTTCAGCTAGTTTTGGTAATTATGATAAAGAGAAGTTACTTAATTTAGCTGCTGGATTAGAAATCTTGCATATGGCTTCATTAATTCATGATGATATTATTGATGATGCTAATTTAAGGCGTGGTCAAATAACAACCCAGGAACGCTTTGGGAAAAACACTGCTGTTTTTATTGGGGATTTTCTATTAACTAAAACATTTTCAGTTTTTATTGATCATTTAGATGAGAAAGTATTAGCTAAAATGAATAAAATAGTAAGACTTCTATGTGAAGGTGAGGTAGAACAGGAAGAAAAAAGGTTCGATTTTTCTATTGATCTGACTGATTATTTACGTAGAATCAGAAGGAAAACTGCTCTGCTTTTTGCTTTAAGTACTTTTTTGGGTGCCTATCAAAGTGGAAAAAGAGGTAAAAGTCTACATCAATTTTATAAATTAGGACTTGAATTGGGAATGGCATTTCAGATCCAGGATGATATTCTTGATTTTACTGGGGATGAAGTAAGAACTGGTAAGAAATCAGGTCAAGACCTTCTTTCTGGTGTTGTGACAATACCTGTTATTTATATGTTAGATAAAAATGAATATCGGCAAAAAGCAATTCCTTTGCTTGAAAAAGATATTTTATCATATGAAGATGTTAATCAGTTGATGGATTTATGTAGAGCAAGTGGATCGATTGAAGAGAGTCAAGAATTATTAAAAAGGTTTATTGATCGGGTTCTTTATTATTTTGAGCCACTACCTGAAACAAAAGTAAAAAAACGCTTACAAAAAATTATTGATTTTCAACTGGAACGCAACTTTTAATGTTGGAGGTTGATTCACTAAGTGCCTAACTATAAACAAGCTAATTACGCAAAAAATATAGTAAAATATCCTGAACTAATTTTTAATAATCAGGCAGCTAAAAATTTAATAATTGCCCCACACTGTGATGATGAGCTTCTGGCAGTAGGTGGTGTCATGCAAGAATTATTGCAGAAATCTCAGTCTGTAAAAGTTGTATTTTTAACCAATGGGGATGGTTTTGGCTGGTCGGCAAGAAGGACTTTTAAAAGGCCTTTGATTAGTAGTAAAAGTTACCGGGCATTAGGGGTTATGCGACAGCAGGAAGCAATCAATGCCATGCAGAAAATTGGGCTCTCTTCTGAAGATATCATATTTTTAGGTTATCCTGATAAAGGCCTCAAGTATTTATGGCAAGGTAACTGGGGAACAGATCAGGCATATTTTTCAAAATATACTTCAACACTCCGGAATCCATATTTAATTTCCTATAAGAAAGAACAGACTTATACAGGAATTAATCTTTTTAATGATTTAAGAACTATATTGGAAGAATATCAACCTGATAGAATTTTTGCTCCTTCACCTTATGACAAACATCCTGACCATTGGGCTAGCTATATATTTTTAAAATATGCTTTGGCGGATTTTAAAAGAAAAGATCATATTAAGAGAGAAATTTATCAATATTTAGTTCACTGGTCTGGCAAGTTGAAAAACTATAAAGGAGATTGGGTAGCCTATAATTTAACAGATCAGCAAATTAAACAGAAAAAATATATTTTAAATGAATATCGCTCACAGATGTTAGTAATTAAAAAGTTTTTATATAGCTTTATGAATGAACAAGAATTATTTATAAAAGAAGACAATTAAGACACCTATACACCTCTCTGCGGATAATTACTGGAGAGGTTATTGTTTTGTACTACTTGACAATATAAGCTAAAGAAAATATAATATTAGTAACGTTATATTTAACCTCACATAACGCAATGGGAGTTGAATTGAAAATGAAAAAGTTATTGTCTTTGCTGGCAGTGATTTTGCTTATCTTTATAACTATCAATTTATCAGTTATGTCAGCTGATACTGCATTTTATGTTTTTTCTGCGGCAAGTTTGACTGATGCAATGACAGAGATTGCTAATGAATTTGAAAATAAATATCCAGAGATTGATTTGAAATTGAACTTTGCTAGTTCTGGTACATTACAAAAGCAGATAGAACAGGGAGCACCAGCAGATTATTTTATATCGGCAGGCATTAAACAGATGGATAATTTGGAGAATAAAGATTTGATTAATAGTCGGACAGACTTATTGAAAAATAGAATGGTAGTAGTTGGAGTTTCAGAAATGGAAAGTGAGATAAAAAAAATAAGTGATCTTAAAAAGTCTGTTGTTAAATATATTGCTATGGGAATGCCTGAGTCAGTTCCAGCCGGCAAATATGCAAAAGAAACGCTTGAGTTTTTTGGTCTTTGGGCGGAAATTCAAAATAAAATCGTACAGACTAAAGATGTGAGACAAGCTTTAACTTATATTGATACTGGTAATTCTGATCTTAGTTTTGTATATGCAAGTGATGCTACAGTCCTGGAAAAAGGAAAAATACTGTTAGAAGTTCCAGAAAAGGCACATAGTCCAATTATTTATCCGGCAGCTGCTATTAATAGAAGTGATAACACTGAAGCTGTTAAGTTATTTTCTGATTTTCTGCAGTCAAAAATAAGTAAAGGAATATTCAGCAAGTATGGATTTATAATTAATTAATGAGTTGATGGGGACAGGGGGAAACAGATTGTTTGCACCAGTAATTTTGTCGTTAAAAGTTGCGATAACTGCTACTTTTATTTCTTTGATTATTGGCACTATTTTATCATATTTTTTAGCTAATTATGATTTTTTCGGGAAAAGTGTTTTGGAAACATTATTGACTCTGCCCCTGGTTTTACCACCAACAGTGCTTGGATATGTATTGTTAACTTTTTTTGGGAGAAGAAGATTTTTAGGTGAATTTTTAGCAGAACAGTTTGGCATTCAAGTTGTTTTTACTCCACTAGCAGCCGTTTTAGCTGCAACAATTGTTTCTTTGCCTTTGGTAATTCAGAGCATTAAATCAACTTTTAGCAGTATTGATCCAATTTATAAAAAGGCTGCCTCTACTCTTGGAACAGGTCGATTAAAGATTTTTTTTACGATTACACTGCCAATGGCCTGGCCAGGTATCGTGAGCGGAATAGTTATGGGTTTTGCTCGTTCATTGGGAGAGTTTGGGGCGACCTTAATGATTGCTGGTAATATTCCAGGTTTAACACAGACCATTCCCACTGCCATTTATTCTGCAGTTGAAACTGGTGATTTGGAACGAGCTAATCAACTTGTAATGATGATGACCATTTTTAGTTTTTTATTGATCTGGTTTTTAAATGGGTGGTTAAAGAAAAAACATTATCTAGGAAGGAGGCAAAATGACAATGCTAGCAGTTGAAATTGAAAAAAGTTTTCAAGGATTTAGTCTGAAAGTTGATTTTAATATTAAAAATGAAGTTTTAGTAATTGTGGGACCATCTGGTTCAGGTAAATCAACAATTTTAAACTGTATCTCGGGAATTATTCAGCCTGACAAGGGTAAAATATCTATTCAAGATGAGGTTGTTTTTGATTCTGATTGTCATAAAAACCTCCCGGTAGAGAATAGAAAATTAGGTCATGTTTTTCAATCATATGCATTATTTCCTCATATGACTGTTGAAAAGAACATTATGTATGGTTTAAAAAACCATGAAAATACCATGACAGACCAAGAAGTAGATTGCTTGATTGAGAAGTTTGGTATTAAGCATCTATTACAGAAACGTCCTCAGCAATTATCTGGTGGAGAAAAACAACGGGTTGCGCTGGCAAGATCTTTGGTCATAAAGCCTAATTTATTATTATTAGATGAACCATTTGCCGCCTTGGATCAGGAAACAAAAGAAAAACTATATGAAGAATTTTTGGAGATAAAAAAAGAATGGAATATACCCATCCTATTGATTACACATGATGAGTTTGAAGCAAATTATTTGGGTGATAAAACAATAAAACTGTATGGTGGCAGTCTAGTTGAAAAAGTAGCTGTTTAGCTAGCTTTGTGAAGAGGATGAAATTAGAGTTGATAGCTTTTGTACTAATACTTGAAATAAGCAGTAGTTTAGGTTAGAATAAAGTGAAGACATTAAAATAATTAATTTATGGGGCTATAGCTCAGGTGGATAGAGCGGTAGATTCCTAATCTGCAAGCCACAGGTTCGAATCCTGTTAGTCCCACCATTTTTTTAAAATTTAATAACTAAGAAAAAAGGCTCCCAGTTCATTTAACTAGGAGTCTTTTATAATAGTAATATATTATTTGTGATTTTATATTACTTTTTTACGCAATTATTGGCCATAATCATTGCCTGAAGAATATGATGCACCATAACTATTTACACCAGACTGCTGTGTCATTGTCGGCTTATTTTCACTAAGACCAGAAATTGGATTTATATACTGCTGATTAGTATTTGTAAAATTCCTAGTCCCCTGATTTTGATTATATTGACTTTGTTGTTGGTGACTCATATTTTGCACAAATTGTTTAGATTGTCGTTCTAGATTTTGAAGATGATTAGCCATTTGATTTGATAAGTTTGTACTTGCTTGTGGAACTACATACCAGCCTTTATTTTTCATTAATCTAAACCAATCATCGGCCATTTTTAAATGTTCATTAGCTATTTTAATTTTTAGTCAAGCTTAAAATATAAAATTTGTATAACAAGCCCTTGAAAGAGAACATATGTTTATGGTATAATGTACTTAACAGCTAATATTTAGGAGATTTTATTAATGAATACCTATAAAAGCACAAGACATGCAAAGTTTCTTTTAAACTATGCATCACTATATTGAAAATCAAAGGTGATTAATATGCAACTAACCTATGTTTTAGAGTTGTTAAAACCAACTAAAAGAAAAGAAAATATATTCTTAAATAATATTGCAGAAGTAGTTAAGAATCGTCAAGCTATTGCTGATAAACTTAAAGCAGGGGAAGCTAAGTTAAGTTCTGCCGACTTTAAAGAACACAAACTACCCTCCGCTGTTAAAAATCAGAATATTAGAGAAGTTAAAGCACTCTACAAACAGTTTTTAAAGTCTAACTCTAAAAAAGAAAATATAGAGTTTAAAAAGAATCAACCTATTTGCTATAATAATCAGAACTATGATTTGTGTGGGCACATAATTTCAATACCTCTTTATACTAGGAAATGCCAAAGGTTAGCCTTTCCTGTTAAACAGACTATAAGGTTTAAAGAATTGC
>JADQBT010000023.1 GCA_016278485.1 Halanaerobiales bacterium | reverse complement strand
AATAATTACAAAAAGGGAGTCTTCTCTAAATCCAAAAGTAACTTGACACTATCTACAAAAATGCAAAATTTGACTTAATTATTTGTTGATAATATAATTAAGTACAATAATTAACAATTATCTATGATAATGTGGTGATAAAATGAATATAAAACCAATAAAAAAGGAAAGAATATCAGACCAAGTTATCGATCAATTATTTAAGTTAATAATATCTGGAAACTTAAAGCCAGGGGATAAAATTCCTTCAGAGAGAAGACTGACTGAACTTTTTGATGTTAGTAGAAATAGTATTCGAGAGGCGATTCGATTACTTGAATTACTTGGTTTCCTTGTTTCTAAAAGAGGAGATGGAACTTACATTGCAAACATGAGTAGTGATGTCTTTGCAGGTTATATTAATAAACATCATATTAACTCTGAAGATCTTAATGCTTCTGAGGTAATAGAAGCCCGTTTAATAATAGAGCCTTCTATTGCTAGACTTGCTGCCGAGCGCCGGAACAGGAAACAACTAGAAATGTTAAAGAACATAGTAGATGAAATAGAAAATAATCAGGAAAGCAAAAATAATAGTGCTAATCTTCATTTTCATAGATTAATTGCTAGAGCAGCGCAAAACAGCGTTTTGGAAGAAACTTTAAATTTTCTTATTAATTATACTTCTGAAGTTTCAAAAAAAAGTAATGAAATTAATGATACGTTTTTTCCATTACGTAAACAGAAGAAAATTGAAGAACATAAAACTATTATTAATGCAATTGAAAATCAAAATGAAGAAAGAGCAGCTAAATTGATGTATGAGCATCTTAATAATGTTAAAATGAAGTTGGATAGAATAATTCAAGAATAAAGAGAAAAATTCTCTCTTTATTCTTTTTTTGTTAGCTATCTTACCGAAGTTGTTAGTACATACACTTTATAATGTAATCAATCTGATTTTAGTTAAAACTATTAAAATTATAATTAATTAATAAAATTTGATATATATCACAGAATAAAATTAAAGTTACAGTTATAATGGATTCAACAAGTAAAAGTTTTTTTTGTTATAAATTCCTAGTAAAATAGTCATGTATAAATTTGAGGAGGAAGATAAATGCAACAGACTGCTCGCAAAGAAAAATTAAAGTCGATTTTAGATAGACTTAATCAAGGTGAAGATATTGAAAAGGTGAAAGGTGAAGCAAAAGATTTTATTGCAGGTATAAGTGCTAAAGAGCTTTCAGAAGCTGAACAGGAACTTGTTAATGAAGGTCTTGAGGAATCAGAATTAAGACATCTCTGTACGGCGCATATAGAAGCTATGGCAGATGAACTTGATCAATTAAAAATTAAATTACCAGCAGGGCACCCATTAGAGACGCTTATAGATGAACATACAGAAATTTTGAAGTTTTTAGAGAAGCTTGATGAGCTCAATAATAAATTTCAAAATAAGCTTAAAGAAGAAATTACTGCCCAAGAAATAGATGAACTAAAAGAAGTAGCAAAAAATTTAATTGATACAGAAAAACATCATACTAGAGAAGAGGAGACTCTTTTTCCATTGATAGAAGAAAAAGGGATTACTGGTCCTACAAGAATAATGGTCATGGAACACGAAGATCTTTGGCCAAGAAAAGAACAGTTAAATGAATTAGTTGATGAATTTGAGAATTTGGATTTTCCAGTCTTTAAAGAAAGATTAGAAGAATTGGCGAATTATTTAGTGGTAACTTTAAGGGACCATATTTATAAAGAAAACCATATTCTTTATCCAACTGCTTTTGAAGTAATAGCAGAAGGGAAATGGTCTAATATTAAAAAAGAATGTGATGAAATAGGTTATTGTTCTTTTACACCTAATCATAAATAGAATAAAAAGGAGTTTGATAAAATGTTTAGAAAAATTAAAGAAAATATTTTTAGTGTTGGTGCTATTGATTGGAACAGGAAATTATTTGATGAATTAATTCCTTTACCTGACGGGACAAGCTATAATTCATACTTGATAAAAGGTTCTGAGAAGACGGCTTTAATTGATACAGTAGAACCTAAATTCTCTGAGGACTTGCTTAATAATCTTTCTGAATTGGGAGTAGAAAATATTGATTATTTGATTTCGAATCATGCGGAACAGGATCATTCAGGATCTATCCCAACTATTTTAGAAAAATATCCAGAAGCAACTGTTATAACAAGTAAAAAAGGAAAAGGGATGTTAATCGATTTATTAAAAATACCGGAAGAAAGTGTGCAAGTTGTTGAACATCAGGAAGTCATTTCTCTTGGTGATGAAAAGTTAGAGTTTATTGATACTCCCTGGGTACACTGGCCAGAAACTATGTCAACTTATTTACAGCAAGAAAATATATTATTCTCTTGTGATTTCTTTGGTTCACACCTTGCTACTAGTGATCTATTTGTTGAAGATGAAGCTGAAGTATATCCGGCAGCCAAAAGATATTATGCTGAGATCATGATGCCATTTAGGAAAATTATTAAAGGAAATCTAGCAAAATTGGAAGAATATGATATTGATATGATTGCGCCAAGTCATGGTCCAATTTATAATAATCCTCAGTTTATACTAGATGCATATCAGGATTGGGTAAGTGATGAAGTAAAACCTGAAGTAATAGTTCCTTATGTTTCCATGCATGGAAGTACAGATAAATTGGTAAAATATTTTATAGATAGTTTAATGAAAGAGAATATTAAAGTTAAGCCTTTTGATTTAGCAGAAGTAGACTTGGGAGACTTGGCTATTTCCCTGGTTGATGCTTCTACCGTGGTGATTGGCTCTCCAACTGTTTTAACAGGTCCGCATCCTGCAGCCGTTTATGCTGCATATCTTGCAAATGCTTTGCGGCCTAAAACAAAATATGCTTCAATTATTGGCTCATATGGTTGGGCAGGTAAGATGGTTGATAAACTTGTCGAATTAATGCCTAACCTGCAGGCGGAAATACTTGAGCCAGTTGTTGCTAAAGGGTACCCAGGAGAAGATGATTATGCTGATATTGATCGCCTTGTAGAAGATATAACAACCAGGATTAAATAGATTCATTTCTTCGACCCGGAGGGATAATTCCTTCCGGGTTTTTGATATATATCATAGTAATATTTTCAATTATATTTTAAACTATAATTAGAGTAATTGAAAAAGGATGGTGGATGAAATGAATAAGAAGTTAAAAATAACTGTTGCTTCAGGATCATTAATATTAATCGCTTGGTTTAGCAATTTTGTTAATTATGATCCTGCAATTTTTAATTACAGCATGATTTTGGCAACGATTATTGCTGGTTATGAGGTAGCTCGCAAGGCATATTATACTTTGAAAATGAAGGTTGTTAGTATTAATTTATTGGTTACTATTGCAGCTATTGGTGCTGTAATTATCGGTGAGTATTGGGAAGCTGCAGCAGTAACTTTTCTTTTTACTTTTGGTGATTATCTACAGATAAGAACGATGAATAAAACCAGAAATGCAATTAAAGGTTTAATGGATTTGGCTCCTAAAACAGCCAATATTATTAGAGAAGGAAAAGAAATAGAAATAGCAGCTGAAGATGTAAAAAAAGGTGAGACCGTAGTAGTTAGGCCAGGCGAAAAGATTCCAGTAGATGGTAAAATAAGCGAAGGGAAAAGTGAAGTAAATCAAGCTTCGATTACTGGTGAAGCTATTCCCGTCAGTAAACAGAAAGATGATGAGGTCTATAGTGGAACTATAAATGAAACTGGGTATCTTGAAATTGAAGCTGAAAAAGTAGGTGAGGATACAACTTTTGCTAAAATCATTGAATTAGTCGAAGAGGCACAAGAGAAGAAAGCACCTACTCAGGCTTTGCTTGAACGTTTTTCAAAGTATTATACACCCGGAATTATTCTATTAGCAGTGATAACATACTTAATTACAAGAGATACTAGATTAGCTTTAACTTTACTGGTAATTGGTTGTCCTGGAGCATTGGTTATTTCAACTCCAGTTTCGGTAGTGGCTGGAATCGGTAATGCAGCTAAAAATGGTGTTTTAATAAAAGGAGGTGAACATTTAGAAAAAGCAGGAAAAATAGATTTGGTAGCTTTTGATAAGACAGGTACTTTAACGGAAGGAAAACCTGTTGTAACAGATCTGATAGCTTGGGAAGTTAAAGAAGCTGAGTTATTAAAATTAGCAGCTAGTGTGGAAAAAAGTTCAGAACATCATTTAGCAAATGCTATAATAGATAAAGCAGATGACGATTATTATGAGATAGAAAACTTTAATTCTGTTACTGGAGCAGGTGTCATTGCTACATTAAATGAGGAACAGATATTAGTTGGTAATGATAAGCTTATGCGGGATTATAATATCAATATTTCAGAAAAGATGAGATCTGAAAAAACTAAGTTTGAGCAAAAAGGTAAAACGGTAGTCTATCTAGTACAAGGAGAAAAGGTATTAGGTTTAATTGCAATTTCAGATAAAGCTAGAGAAGATGCTCGGGAAGTAGTTAATAACTTAAAAAATATAGGTGTAAAAAAAGTAGTTATGTTAACTGGTGATAATAGTGAGATTGCTAAGAGTATTGCTGATGACCTAAATATTGACGAATTTCAGGCTGAATTGTTACCAGCTGAAAAAGTAAAGGTTATTGAACAATACCAAAAGCAAGGTTATACTGTGGCCATGGTTGGGGATGGTATTAATGATTCTCCTTCATTAGCGACAGCAGATATCGGTATTGCTATGGGAGCTGCTGGTACAGATGTAGCAATTGATACAGCAGATATTACGTTAATGGCAGATAAAATAAGTAAAATACCATTTGCTATAGGATTGAGTATGGCAACAACCAATAACATTAAACAAAATATTGTTTTTGCTGTAACTGTTGTATTTGCGTTATTGGCTGGTGTGCTTGGCAAATTTGTTTTTCTTGCTTCTGGAATGCTGGTTCATGAAGTAAGTGTTTTATTGGTTATTTTTAATGCGATGCGATTATTAAGATATAAACAAAAATCAGGAGGCAAAAATTATGCTTAAAACAACTTTTTATCTTGAAGACTTATCATGTCCGGATTGTGCTAATAAAATTGAAACAATATTAAATAAGCAAGAAGGTGTCAAAGAAGCTAAGGTTCACTACACTACAAGTAAAGCAAAAATAAATTATGACGAAAATATAATCGATATTGAACAATTAAAAGAGGTAGTAGGAAAAACAGGTTACGGTGTTGAAAAAGTTAAATAGTTAAGATATGCTTTAAGCAGAGGATTTTACAAATGATTCTCTGCTTAAATGAATTTAATGGATAGAGGGGATGAGATAATGGAAATTTGTGAGCAATGTCATATTTGTGCTAGTAAGGTACCTATTTTTTCTGATCTTGAAGTTAAACAATTGAGAGAGATTGATAAATTAATTAAACATCATACTTACCAAAAAGGAGAAATAATTTATCTAGCAGGTCATGCTAGTCAGAATATTTATATTTTAAATTCTGGCCGGGTTAAGGTATTTAAAACATCTGCTGGAGGGAAAGAACAGATTCTAAGATTATTGTATGATGGAGATTTTTTTGGCGATTTAGTCTTATTTAAAGAAATTATCCACTCAGTGAGTGCTGAGGCTATTACAGACTGCGAAATTTGTGTTATCAATCAACAAGAATTAGAAAAGATGATTAGAAAAAATAATGATTTAGCTTGTAGTCTGTTAACAGCTTTTAGTGAACGTTTAAAGGAAGCAGAAGGTATGATTGAATCATTAGCTTTACAGGACTCGCGGGAAAAAACTATAAACTTATTGAAAAAATTAGCTAACGAGAATGGTGTTAAGACTGACCAAGGTATCAAAATTGAGTTACCTTTAAGCAGAGCAGGATTAGCAAGTTTTCTTGCTATTACACAGGAGACTCTCAGTAGAAAATTATCAGAATTACAGTCATCAGATCAGATTGAAATAAATGGTTGGAAAGAAGTAATTATTAAAGATCCATATCTCATTGAACAAATAGAACAATAATGTTATAATATCAGTGGATTTCAAAAATGTATTAATAAGGAAGTGATACTAATGGATGCACTGAAAAACTTTAAGCAAATAGTAGAAGCTGAAAAAAATAAACCGGTACGTTCTTATAAAATTGGTAGAAATGAATTATGTCCTTGTGGAAGCGGACAAAAATATAAAAAATGCTGTCTTAGCCGTCAGCCGGAGACAAAAAAAGAAGTTTATTATCAAGATATAAAAAAAGCTGATCAGGTAAATGAGATTTATGAGTTATTAAGAAAAGCAGATCAGGATTATCCGCTGGAACCGGCTTTCTTTATGCCCTTAATAGTTTTTAGTTTGCAACAGGGAGATTTTAAAGCTGCAAGTCGATTTCTTAAAAAAGCCTGGAGAGTGATGGGGACAGAGCTGGATGAATCATTTATTATGCCTTTAACAAGTCTTTTATTAGAAGAAGGAAAGGTGGAAGAAGCAGAAGAGATTGCCAGTTTAGCACTGGAGGATAAAGGATCATCTATTAAACTTCTGCTGGCTTATGGAGAAGTAAAAAAACAACAGGAGGATTATCAAGCCGTTTCAGAAACAATTGATCGGGCAATGAAAATAGATTCTCAAGATTTACAATTAATATTATTTAGAATTGAAACCTTACTCGATATTGATGATCTATTGGGTTCTATGCAATTATGGGATAAACATTTTACGCGTTTACAGCAGCTTGAAGACATGAGAGCTATTTCATTTCTTAATCAGTTTATAAAGGGTAAATTTTTATTAGAAAAAGAAGTTGAAAATGAGGATATTAAAGATTGCTTACAAAAGGCAATTCAAATATTTGCGAAGTTTGCAGAGTTAGATCAACTTTCGGTTAAAGATTGTTCTGAAAACAGGAAAGAATTATTTAATAAATTAAAAGAAATAACACCTGAAAAAACACTTCTTGCACTTGATTTATTAGGAAGATATTTAGCAGCCAGACTTTATAATCAACTTTTTGATTATGCTGAAAAGATTTTTGATTATCATGAGGATAGACAATTATATCATAGTATTTTATTTAAAGCATATTTAGAAACTGATCAATACCAGAAAGTTAAAGAAGAGATTATTAATATCTTGGACTTGACTGAAGCAGGCCAGGAGTTCAATCAGTGGCAGGTATTAAAAGATTATTTAGAATTATTATTAGAAAATGATGATATAAGCGAATTTTGGGAATTGATTCCAAGACTATCTAATATAATTGAAGAAGATGATAATCTTTTAAATACAATAATGTTATTACTTGAAAATAGTAATAGTGCAGGTGATAATCAAGAAAAAATATTAAAAATATTAAAAGTTATGGGTGATAATGATTATATTAGTGAACATGAGGTTGATATCAGTTCGCTGTTTTTAAAGTTAGCCCAGTTAGAAGGAGAAGAAACTGCTAACGGCCTTGCTGGAACAGAGGTTATCAATAGAATACAGGTAGAACTAGCTGAAATAAAGGAAAAAAATTATGAAAGTCCGGTTGAAGGATATGTAAAATTGAAAATCAATAAATATATTGATAATCCTAGACCAGTAGAAAAATTAGTTGCAACTGTCCGAAAAGGACAGGTAACTACACATCTTGAGGCGATTGCTTATTATGAAACTATGCTTCGTTTTGGAGAGCCAGAACAAATTTTTGATAAATTACCTTATGAGGAGTATTTAGAAGATCATTATCTAAAGTTCTATCAATTAGTGGCTGCCATGAAATTAGAGAAATATGAAATTGCTATATCTTTGTTTCATAGCTTAGCGATTGAACAAATGCAGAATAATCAATTAGAAAGTTTTTTGTATAGATTACGCAGATATTTTTCTGATGAAGATATGTTGGCTAGACTTGATAAAATGGAGGTCAGCCCTCAATTAGTTGAATATGTACATAGGATTTTACAATATGAATAAAACTTATCAGAAGAAAATAAATTTTGATTTAATTATATTTTTAAGTCTATTAATAATGTTTTTTGGTTATTTGGGATCACAAATGGGAATTAGCAACATGTTCTCTACATTAATGGAAACAGCTTATCGCTTGTTAATGGATACAGTCTTTTATATTATGGCAATTGCTGTTCTAGCAGGTGCATTTGGTAAAATGGCTGCAGAATTCGGTTTAGTTAGGTTATTAAATTTATTATTTGCTCCGCTGATGGGGCCATTATATAATTTGCCTGGTGTTTCATTTTTAGGGATTATGACAACATATCTTTCAGATAATCCAGCTATTATATCACTTGCCAAGGAAAAGGGTTTTTTAAGTTATTTTCATGATTATGAGGTACCTTGTCTTTGTAATTTGGGAACCGCATTTGGTATGGGATTAATATTAACTACTTTTATGATAGGGCTTGGTTTTATTAAAGAAGCCTTAATTGGAAATTTGGGAGCAATTATTGGTAGTATTGTAAGTGTTCGAATTATGTCTTATCGAGTTAAAAAACAATTGAGTATTAAAGATATAGATCATGAAAAAATTGATAGAACAAAAATAAATAATATTGAGGAAAGAAATTTTCTCAACCGTAAAGAGTTACCTGAAAGTACAGATAGTATTATGGAAAGGTTTTTAACAGCAATGCTAGAAGGAGGTAAACTAGGAGTTGACATTGGCTTAAGTATTATTCCAGGCGTTATTGTCATTTGTACAATTATTATGATATTAACATTTGGCCCGGCTGATCCAGCTGTTGGTTTTCAGGGTAAAGCCTATGAAGGGGTTGGACTCTTACCACAATTGGGAAATAGTCTTTCTTTTTTAATTAAACCTCTTTTTGGTTTTTCTAATCCCGAAGCAATAGCTTTTCCAATTACAGCTTTAGGCGCTGTTGGGGCGGCAATGAGTTTAGTACCTAAATTTTTAGCAGAGGGTATTATTGGAGCAAATGAAATTGCTGTTTTTACAGCTATGGGAATGTGTTGGAGTGGTTTTTTGAGTACACATGTAGGGATGATGGATGCGCTAAATAGGCGTAATCTTATTGGCAAAGCGATTACGAGTCATTTTGTTGGTGGTCTGGCTGCAGGAATAGCTGCCAATTTGCTTTATCAATTTACTGAACTGTTTTTTTAATAGATTACATAATTTTATCACATACACAATTTTATTAGATTTGCCAGTTAGTCAAAAAAGTATTATAATGTTAGAGAAGACTTGAGACGGTAACCTTTTTAAGAGCCGTACTCAATTTATATAATCATATTATCAAATTCACCTGGATCTAAGGACCGGGATGGGAGGAAATTAAAATTAAAATTACAACAAAAGAAATCGTTGTTGCTGGAATGTTGGGTGCAGTTTCAATTATTTTAGGTGCAACAGGCTTAGGATTAATACCAGTTCCAACTCCTGCTGGACATGTGACAATTATGCAGGTGCCTGCTATATTGGGTGGAGTACTTGAAGGGCCAGTTGTGGGCTTACTAATTGGATTGATCTTTGGAATTTTTAGTTTTATAAGGGCTACAAATCCTATATTTGCAGATCCACTTATTGCTATTTTACCAAGACTTTTTATTGGAGTTTTTGCCTATTATGGGTTTGCCTTGGTAAGAAAGAGAACTAACATGAGTATCGGCCTGATTTTTTCAGGAGTATTAGGTACAGCAGTTAATACAGGTTTTGTTTTAAGTCTTGCAGTTTGGCGCGGATATTTGCCAGCAGCAGCAGCCTGGACCGTTGCAGCTGTGCATGGGATTCCTGAAGCAGTTGTTGCAGCTGTAATAGTAAGTATTTTGGGTAAAATATTATTCACTTACAAAAAATAATATAATGATATAAAAAGAGGCAGAAATGATATGCTCCTTCATAATAAACAGTTATATTATATTTACTGTCTACTATAAGGGCAAGCATAGCAGATGGGCCTCTTTTTTGACTTGAACTTATGCCATGTTTTATAATATACTAAAATTAGAGGTATTGTATGTTTTAGGAAGGGGGAATTAGCATGGAAGAAAGAAATAGTATTAAATTTGCTCTGGAAAATACTGAAATATTATATGAACCAGCGGAGTTACTTTCCACCTCAAAAAAAACGACCCTCCATTATTTTGTTTTAGCAGAACCTTACTATTTGGAAGAATTTCCAGAAGAAGGTCCAGAAACAAAAGTTAGGGAAGGTGAAATTACTTGGGAAAAACCCAAACTTCTCACACCTGAATATTTAGTTAATATGGAAGGTTTTAGTGTTGAAGCGAAAAATGCCATGCAGATACTTGCACATCAGCAACCAGACCTAGCAGGCTTAATGTATAAAATGAATTATAAAAAGAAATATATACGTACTTTTACGATTAGTAAGGACATTCAATCAGCTCGTGCCCGTATAGAAGCTGATCTCAAAAAAGATGAGACTACTTTAACAGTAATCATCAAAGGGATTGATGAATTATGGGATGTTTCTTTATTAAAATTTATTCAAAAATTAATGGTAAAAAGTGCTTATAAATCACAAATGCCTGACTATGAAGAACAAGGGTTTTTAAGTACAGATGAACAAGGTTATTCTGTAGTAACTCGCAATTTAGAGGGTTTACCTATTGCTGCTAGTGAGGAGATAGAAGATATGTTCGTTAAGGTAAAAAGTGGTGATCTTGATCCTTCACGGTTGCAGCAGGAATTAGACCGCTGGGGAGTTTTTAAAACTTATCAAGATAGATTTTTTGATTTATTTAGGGAGGATTGATTTGAGATGAAAAGCGCACTGGAAATAGCACTTGCAAGAGCTGACGAGTTAACCAATAATAGTGAAGAAAAAATTAATACTGTCGAGTTACGAGAAAAGTTAAAACCATTATTGGCAAAGTTTTTTAAATCTCAAATAGATAAAGATCAATTTTGGCAGGAAATGAAAGATGCTGAAACGGTTGAACTTGTTGAAGCTCAACTAATGTTAATAAATTCTGTTGGTTTACGTAATCAACCTGAACAAATAAATAGAAGAAAAGAAGCAGTTTTAGCTCTAGAATCTTTAAAAGAACAACAAAAAACTGCTTACCTTGAACAAAGTTTTGATCAACTAGTAGGTTTACAACAACAATATTCTGAGCAAAGAGAACAAATTAACGATAAAATCAAAAGTCAGATGGAAAAACAGCGTCAGCAAGGTCAAGGTTTGGATAATCAGGCTAAAACCCAATTATCACAACAGGTGCAACGTTTTCAAAAAATGTTTAATGACAAATTTAATAAATTACTGGAAAGTTTAAAGGAAGCTGTTCAGTAATAGCTATCTAAAAAGTTGATCTGCTTCCTAGCTGGGGGCAAGTCAACTTTTTATAATTATTTTTTAAAAATTCCGACAAAAAAATAATATTAATAGTGAAGGAAGGAAACAAAAATGATTAAAAATGTAATCTTTGATCTTGGTAATGTATTATTAGATTTTTCTCCAGATAAGTATTTAAATATGCTTGATTTTTCAAATAAAAAAAAGCAAAGTCTTATGCAGAATATATTCAAAAGTGAAGAATGGGTTGAATTGGATAGGGGTACAATGACCAAAGAACAAGCAGGCAGAAAAATGATAGAAAGGGTACCAGAAGATAAAGAAGAAATTAATTTTATACTTAACGATTGGGTAAATATGTTGACAGTTATAAAGCTTTCCCGGGAAATTTTGTTAAAATTAGTGAGAAATAAATATAAAATTTATGTTTTATCCAATTTTCATAAAGATGCCTTTAACTTTGTAAAGGAAAAGTATAGGTTTTTTAATGAATTTGCTGGTATCGTAATCTCAGCAGATATTAATTATATTAAACCGGAAAAAGAAATTTATGCTTACTTGTTAAATAAATACCACATCCAGCCAGAAGAATCATTATTTATAGATGATCAGTTAGCTAATCTTAAAGCAGCTGACCGGCTAGGAATTGAAACTTATCATTTTACTGATCCGGTTCTTTTTGAAAAACATATTCTGAAAAATTTATTAGACAATGATTAGTTTATTATTTATAAAGATTAGTTTTGCCTGAAATTGTAATTAATGTTATAATTATTAATAAATTAAAGCTAAGATGAGGTGATAATATTGCTATGTAAAAAAATCGTTATCAAGCATAAAACAGGATTGCATGCAAGGCCAGCAGCTGTCTTTGTTGATCAGGCTAGTCAGTTTGAATCTGCCATTACTATAATGCTGGGTGAACGCGAAGCTAATGCTAAAAGTATTATTTCGGTGATGACACTTGGTGTTGGTCCTGAGGAAGAAATTATTATAAAAGCAGAAGGAGTAGATGAGGAAGAAGCGATTTCAAGGTTAGTTATGTTAATAGAAAATGATTTTATAATATAATGTAAAAAAGGCTAATTATTTACTAAAAATATGGGCATCATAAATATCTTTAAGGTAGGCGATTAATTTGTTTGATACGCAACAGTTAGTATTATATTGGCAACAGATAACTGCCTGGTTTATTGAAAATGTTTTTGTAGTTGTAAATCTTATAGAGCTAGCTATATTAGTTGTCCTCTATATTCTTAGTTTAATATTTTATAAAAAGTTACGAGGTTCTGTTAATAAATTATTAAAAAAGATTAGTGGAATTAGTCCTTTAAAAAGACGGAAACTGATTAAAAATTTATTGAAACCACTTATTTTTTTATTTTTAATTGGAATTTATTATATTGTGGCAATGAGTTTAAATGGGTCACTATTTTTTAGTTCTATTGTGGGAAACCTTTTAACCGCTTGGTCGGTCATTAAATTAGTATCAATATTTTTACCAGGAACAATATTTGTCCGGATAATTTCCTTTTTTGCTTGGGCAATGGCTGCACTAAAGATATTGACAATTTATGATGAAGCAGTTAATCTACTTGATAGTCTTGCTTTCCAAAGTGGTAATCTAAGAATTTCATTACTTTTAGTAGTCAAGGCAGCAATCTTATTTACTGTTTTTCTTTGGTTAGCTGGGAAAGTAAGCGATTTACTAGAGAAGAGAATAGAGACATCTAATAGTTTAACTCCATCAATTAAAGTATTAATAAATAAATTTCTAAAATTTTCTTTTTTTACTCTGGCACTTTTAATTACTCTAAGTAGTGTAGGGATTGACATCACTACTTTTGCCTTTTTAGGTGGTGCAATTGGTGTTGGTTTAGGTTTTGGTCTCCAAAAAATAGTATCAAATTTTATTAGTGGTATAATTATTTTGCTAGATAAATCTATTAAACCTGGAGATGTAGTAGAAATAAGTCAAGTCTATGGCTGGATTAAATCTTTAGATACTAGATTTGTTTCTGTTGTGACAAGAGCAGGCAAAGAATATTTAATACCGAATGAGGATTTTATTACAAAACAGGTTATAAACTGGTCTTATAGTGATGAACTAGTTAGAGTAGATATTCCTGTGGGTGTGAGCTATGGTAGTGATCTTAGATTGGTTGAAAGATTATTAGAAAAAGCATTAACGGAAAAAGAAAGAATTGTTAATAGCCCAGAAGCTAGCTGTTTATTGAAAGGCTTTGGAGAGAGTTCAGTTGATTTTGAACTCCGTTTCTGGATTAAAGATCCTAGAAATGGAATTGCCAATGTAAGAAGTGAGATTCTTTTTAATGTCTGGGACTTATTTCAAGAGCATGATATAGAAATACCCTTTCCACAACGTGATTTTCATCTTAAGTCTATGCCAAGTGAACAATTATCAGGGTTTAATAATTATAGTTCTCTTTCTAGCGAGGCAGCGACAACAGATGAAGATTTCAAACCTAAAAAATAAGGAGGCTAATTATGGAACGAGTATTTGTTCCGCTTGCAGAAGGTTTTGAGGAAATTGAAGCAATAACAATTATTGATGTTTTAAGAAGAGCTGGAGTTGAAGTAATTACAGCTGGTGTTGATAAGAAAGAGATTAAAGGGGCGCATGGCATTATAGTAACGGCTGATCGTAATTTAGAAGAAATTCATGGTTATGATTTTACTGGTATTGTTTTACCAGGCGGAATGCCAGGAGCCGCTAATCTCAGGGACAATGATAAAATTTTAGAAATTATTAAAGATATAAATGAAGAGAGTGGGTTAGTTGCTGCTCTATGTGCTGCCCCAATTGTTCTGGAAGAGGCTGGAGTACTGAAAGATAAAAGAGCAACTAGTTTTCCTGACTTTGATAAAGAAATGCCTTCTTGTAATTATCAGGCGGAAAAGATAGTTCAAGATGGCAATATTATTACCAGCAGAGGACCGGGACTTGCCCTTGAATTTGCAATTTATTTGGTGGAATATCTAGTTAGTAGTTCTGAAGCCGCAAGTTTGAAAGAAGCTATGTTAGCTAATTTTTAAAATTTGTTAAATAATTATTTGCTTACATTCTTTTACTTATGTATAATTAGCATAATTATAGTTGAAGAGGTGTTAGCAGATGAAGAAAGAAAAGAAAGAAGTAATAAGTTATCGGCAGCTCAGCAATTTCTTTTTACCACTCGCTGTTCTGCCGATGATGATTGCATTATCACATACCGGTGTAAATAGTGCCTTAGCCCGTTTACCACGACCAGAATTGAATTTAGCGGTCTTCACGGTAGTAAAAAGTGTTACAAATATCCTCAATGCTCCGACAATTATGAGCAGACAACTTTTTTCGGCCTTAGTGGATAGCAAAGATAATTATAATTTAGTTAGTAAATTTGCCTGGGCAATGACAGGTTTTTTATTTTTCTTGTTAATTATACTTGCAATTACACCGCTGGGAGAGTTTATATTAATTGAATTAATGGGACTTTCTCAGGGACCAGAAGTTAATTTGGCTGTGAAAGCCTTTTATATTACAGCGTTTTTACCGCTTGTTGTCATGTTTAGGAATAGTTATCATGGAATGCTGACTGGTTTGCAAAAGACAAAACTGATAGTACCTGGAACTATTGTGAGGTTAATTGCACTTGGCATCTTACTTTTTTGGGCTGTGAGGACAGAGTCTATTTCTGGAGTAATCGCTGGTTGCTTGGCCTGGATTATTGGGATATTAATGGAAGGTATCTTTGTTTTTGGTATAATAAAGAGAAATTATGGATCTTCTCATGCAGCTGCAACTGAAATGCCTGTCCGCAATGATAAAAAATTAACAGTTAAAATGTTATTTAAATTTTTTCTTCCACTGGCTGTCACCATTATGCTTACTATGCTTTTGCAGCCAATTATTCAGGGAGGGATTGCTAGAAGTAGTACTCCAGTTCAGTCACTTGCAGCTTATGGTGTTGCCTGGACTTTAGTCATGTTTTTTGGAGGACCTTTACGGATGATGAATCAATTGGCTGTAGTTTATGCCAAAGATATTGACCATCCAAACTGGACAAAAATAAAAAGATTTTCACTTTTATGTGGAATTATAATTAGTATCATGATTTTGATTTTTTCTATAACACCTATCGGAAATTGGGTATTATTAAATTTAATCGGAATAAGTGCTGAGATGGTTGTAAGAGTAAAAGTAACAATGTTGGCGTTTTCATTATTTCCAATCATAAGATCATTAAGAGAATCTTATTGGGGATTGTTAATGAATCGTCAGACTACATCCATGATTGGATATGCCAAGTTGATAAATTTATTATTTCTAGTATTAGGTATATTAATTGGGTTTAGGTTAAATCAGAAGATAGATATAGAACCGGCTATGATAGGAGCATTTGCTTTTACATTAGGGGAAATAATAGAAACAATAGTTATTTGGCGCTATGTATGTAAGGATGGATTTTGTAAAAAGATAAAAAAGCTTCCCCAATTCTCTGAATAAGAGAAGAGGAAGCTTTTTTCTTTGCATTATTGAGGATTATACATTTCGCTATAATAGCGTTGTAGCATCGTTAAGGCAGAAAAGCGTTCATAAGAAGAATCAATACTTTCGAACATCATTTCTTTCCAACGATCTTTATTTTCATAATAAGTTGGGACTACATCATTAAACAAGACACGGTAAAGTGCATAAAGGTCACTTTCATCTTGACCTTCTCCTACGTAACCATCACCAAACTGCCAGCCATTAATACCGTGTTCACAACCCTCTACCCACCATCCATCTAGAATGCTTAAGTTTAAAACACCGTTCATTGCAGCTTTCATACCAGATGTTCCGCTTGCTTCCAGAGGTTTGCGAGGGTTATTTAACCAGACATCTACACCTCTAGTTAACATGCGTCCAATCTCCATATTATAATCTTCTAGGAAGACAACACTATGTGGAAATTCTCTTGCCTTATGCACAATACTTGCCACAATATCTTTGCCTTTATCATCCATTGGATGAGCTTTTCCAGAGAATACTAATTGTATTTTGCCAGATTCAAGGTATGGATTAATAACATCCGGCTTGCTGAATATTAAATTAGGCCTTTTATATGGTGCAGCACGTCTAGCAAAGCCAATTAACAATTTGTCGCTATCCAAATTAGTTCCAGTTTTCCCACCTATAAAATCAATTAGTTCTTTTTTTATTTCCTGGTGTTTATTAGAAATTTCATTTAAATCATTTTGTTGATATTCTTTTATAATTCTTTCATCTACCCATGATTTCCGGTGAACACCATTAGTAATAGAGATAATTGGTGACCTGCCGTCTACACTTTTCCACATTGCTCTTGATGTCTGTCCATGGAGTTTTGCCACGCCATTAGAGATTCGTGCTAAGCGTAAACCAGCTACGGTCATACCAAAAGGGCTTCCACCCCACTTTTGCATTTGTTCTCGGCTAAGTCCATTAAAGGCTCCCATTTTTTTCAGACTATCCAGACTATGGGATTCATTTCCTTCCTTAACTGGTGTATGGGTTGTAAAAATTATATTATCACTTAAACTATTCCAAGCTTTTTCAAAAGAAAGTCCATCATTAATTTTTTCCTTGAGTAACTCTGTTCCCGCTAATACAGCATGCCCTTCATTGAAGTGGTAGATATCAATGCTAAGACCGAGTTTGCGGATAGCCTTGACACCACCTATGCCGAGGACAATTTCTTGGGCTATTCTTTTTTCATTAAATCCACCGTAAAGATGGTCAGTGACAGTACGATATTTTTTATTTTCAGGTAAGTTAGCATCCAGTAAGTATAGAGTAGCATTATTAAACTTATCTAATTTCCAAATTTTCAATTTAACATTAGTATCTTTAATTCTAACTTCTACAGTTTCTCCAGTATCAACAGCATGGCTATATATATTCTCATTAATTGGGTAATTATCAAAAGGACGACCATCTTGACCAATTAATTGTTTTGTATAACCTTTTCTCCACATAATGCCAATTCCAGTCATTGGATAAGAGAACTCCTTGGCGGCTTTTAAAATATCACCAGCCAGAATTCCGAGACCACCCGAATAGATGCGCATATTTTCATCAAGACCATATTCCATACAGAAATATGCAACATGAGGCTTGTTATTTGTCATGTTTAAAGTTCACTCCTTATAAATTATTATATGTTGTTAGTTTTATTTTTAAATATTTATTTTATTAATTTAACTATTTAATTTAACTATCTTAATTTAGTTTAAATTATTTGTAGTAATTTGTAAATAGTTAATTTAATAATTTTTTTAATTCTCTAGACTATAACTTCTATATAAATAATAATAAACCTGTTTTTAAAATTAAATTATAGCAAAAGAAAGGATAAGCAAGGCATTTATAGAAAATATTAAAAAAGAAAACTATTTATAAGTAATTTATGATTTAGGGGTTGGTTGAAGTGTCATGTAATGTGTATGATGTTGATGAAGAAAAATTATATTATCAAGGTGACGATCTTGGCTTAACCTATGCTGACCATATTCAGCTAAAAATTTGGTCTCCACCTGCTAAAAGCATTGAAATTGTAATATATATAGATGACAATTGTAAAAACGAGCTGACTCGTTTTCCACTCAACGCTAATAATGATGGAACATGGCAAGTTTGTTTTTCTAATAAATATTATGGTTATTATTATAGAATTGCTTTAACAAAATTAGATTTAGAAATAATGCTGGTGGACCCTTGGGTCCGTGCAGTAGGAACAAATAGTAAGGCAGGGTTAATAGTTAATCCTGCTAAAATATTCCCACCTGGTTGGCAAGAAGATAAGCGAGTAAACTTAGCAAACCCAGTTGATGCTGTGCTCTATGAATTACATGTTAAAGATTTTTCTAGTTCTTTGACTAGTGGAATCGAAAATAAAGGAAAATATTTAGCTTTTACAGAATTAAATACCACAAATGAGTCAGGCCAGAGTAGTGGAATTGCTCATTTAAAAGAGCTTGGAATTACACATGTTCACCTTTTACCAGTATATGATTTTGCTACGGTAGATGATTTAGATTGTGATGATTATAATTGGGGTTATGATCCTTATTATTATAATGTGCCAGAGGGTTCTTATGCTAAAAATCCTCGCAATCTAAATCGCATTTATGAATTTAAGAAAATGGTTAAAAGCTTGCATGATGCTGGAATCGGGGTAATTATGGATGTCGTATTTAATCACACTTTTCATACTGAAGAATCACCATTTCAATTAATTTTTCCAGATTATTTTTATAGGTTTAATGAGTTGGGTAATTTTTCTAATGGCTCAGGGGTTGGTAATGAAATTGCTACAGAAAGACCTATGGTAAGAAAATTTATTATAGATTCTTTAGTTTATTGGGCAACAGAATATCATATAGATGGATTTAGATTTGACCTAATGGGATGTATGGATAAAGAAACTATTAGACAGGCAGCTACTAGATTGCATGATTTAGATGATTCAATAATATTATATGGTGAACCCTGGACAGCATTACCGGTCCAAATTGAAAAAGAGAAACAGTTATTAAAAGGAAATCAAAAGGGGACAGGTGTGGCTGTGTTTAATGATGATTTTCGTCATGCATTGAAGGGTGATAATGATGGTGGTAAAAAAGGCTATATTTCAGGATCATTTGAATATGCAAAATCTATAAAAAAGGGTGTTGTAGGATCTATCAATTTTAGCCCCGCTGGCTTCCAGAGCTTTGCATCCAGTCCAACTGAAACAATTAACTATATAACTTGTCATGATAATCTTACTTTATGGGATAAGTTGCTCAGATCAAATCCTGGCGATAATGAATTTACAAGAGAAAGAATGATTAGATTAGCATATACTATAATTTTTACGGCCCAAGGGATCCCTTTTTTAAACGCAGGTGCTGAGTTTCATCGTACTAAATTTGGTGATCATAATAGTTATCAATCAGACATATTGGTTAATCAATTAAAGTGGGAAAGAAAAAAAACTTATTATAAACAATTTCTATTTTTACAGGGATTAATTGAACTGCGTAGCCATCATCCAGCTTTTCGGATGCGAACAAGAGAACAGATAGAAAATAATATCCATTTTATAAATAGTGCAGAGGAAGTTGTTGCTTATTGGCTTGGAAACCATGCCAATGGTGATGGCTGGGAAAAAATAGTCGTTATTTATAATCCTACACATACATGGCAACAAATATTACTACCGGAAGATCGCATTTGGGCAATTGTTGTTGATCAAGAACGTGCCAGTTTGGAGCCAATTCGAATTTTTAAAGCAGGAGAAGTGAAAATACCTCCAATCTCAGCTATGATAATTTATCCCCCGCCATTACTCCCAGGATAAAAAAATACCCCCAAGTGGATAGTCTAATTAATTAGGCTATCTACTTGGGAAGTAGCATATCATTTTAGTCAGGTTTTAGCTTCTAAATTTTATTTTTTAAACTATAGAATTTTTTTCTATGATTAATGGATAATTTGTATCGCCGCGTAGTTCCTTATCACCAGTAATAATAACACCTTTATCTAGGATAACATTTTCTAAATAAACATTTGGTCCTATTTCGCTTTTCTGCATGATGATAGAATTTTTAATATGTGCTCCTGGATGTACTTTTACGCCTCTAAAGAGTATACTGTTTCTAACTTCTCCTTCAATTATACAACCATTTGCGGCTAAAATATTACGGGCAAAAGATGATTCTTTATATTCTGTGGGAGCTTCATCTTTAGGTTTAGTGAAAATAGAACCATGTTTTAAGAAAAGGTCTTGCCAAACTTCAGGTTTTAATAATTCAAGATTTGATTTATAATAACCTGTGATGGAGTTAATAACTGAAGCATATGATTTGAAAGGATAACCATATACTTTTAGTTTATCTATATTTCCAATAATACCGTTTTTCAAGAAATCCCATTGTCCCATTGATACACAATCATCAATGATTTTTAGTAAGAGTTCTTTTTTCATGATATAGCGTTGTAATGATATTTTTTTATAATAATTTTTAGCAGGATTTACTCGCATATCAATAACACGGTCTTGGTCATCAGTATTTAAAACGGTATAGGTGGTATCTCTTCTGAAAACAGGTAATTCCTTATAAATTATCGTAATATCATTTTCGTTTTCTAAATGAAACTGAAAAGCCGAGCGATAATCAATGTTGCAGACAATGTTAGGACTGGTAATGATAACATATTCCTGTGAGCTTCGTTTAATATAATCGATATTGCTTGCGAAATTTTGCAAATCACCTTTATAAGCTCGATTTGCTTGATAGATATGGGCAGGAGGTAAAATGAACATACCATTTCTTTTTCTGTCCAAATCCCAAGCTTTGCCAGGGCCGATGTGGTCCATTAAAGATCTGTATTTGCTTTCCAAAAGAAGACCAACATTTTTAATGCCAGAATTAACCATATTGGAAAGAGGGAAGTCAATTAATCTATAACGTGCTCCGAATGGAACAGAAGCGAGTGAACGATGATTGGTTAGCTTTTCCAAGAAAGTTTCATCAAGTGCATTATTTATAATCCCCATTACATTACTCATCTGTCTTCCGCCTTTTTTGTCTTCAGGAGTCATTATCCCACCACCTTTCCAATTTCAATATTTGCACCTTTTTTTATTACTTCATTATCGCCAATAACGGTAACTTTAAACTCATCAGATTCTCCGTTAATACCAATTTCACAATTTCTTTCTATTGTAACGTTTTCGCAAATGATTGCGTTTTTTATGTGGGAACCTACTCCAATGCGGGCATTAGGCAGGATAACACAATTTTCAATAACTGCATTTTTGCCGATACGGGCTCCATATGAAATTACACAGTTATCTACTTTGCCAAATATTTGTGATCCTTTGTTAATAAGTGAATGGTCCACTTCAGCAGTTTCAGCAATGTAATGAGGCGGGCGGTTTGGATTAACACTGTATATAATCCAATTGCGATCATGGATATTTAATTCTGGGTTATCGCCAAGAAGATCCATATGTGCACGCCAGTAGCTCTCAATTGTACCAACATCTTTCCAATAATTCTTAAAGGTATAAGCATAGATTTCGAGATCATCATCAATCATTTCTGGAATAATGTTTTTACCAAAATCACCATCTGAATCAGCTTTGGCCGCATCAGCAATTAAATATTTACGTAGAGATTGCCAGTTAAAAATATAAATCCCCATTGAGGCAAGATTGTTTTTTGCATTATCTGGTTTTTCCTGAAATTCATATATTCTATGTTCATCATCAGTATTCATAATACCAAAGCGATTAGTATCTTCCCAGGGAACTTCAATTACAGCAATAGAAGCTTCTGCATTTTTGTTTTTGTGATAATCAAGCATTTCCGAATAATCCATTTTATAGATGTGATCACCTGATAAAACCAAAACATACTCAGGATTGTAAAGGTCTATAAATTCGATGTTTTGGTAGATAGCATCAGCGGTTCCTTTATACCATGCTCCACCACCTTCTTTTACATATGGTGGTAAAACAGTGACACCACCTCGTCTTCGATCTAAATCCCACGAACTTCCATTACCAATATAAGAGTTAAGTACAAGTGGTTTATACTGTGTAAGTACTCCAACTGTATCAATGCCAGAATTAGAGCAATTACTTAGTGGGAAGTCAATTAATCGATATTCTGCTCCAAAGGGAACAGCTGGTTTGGCAATATTCTTAGTTAAGACACCAAGTCTTGAGCCTTTTCCGCCAGCAAGTAACATTCCTAACATTTCAACTTCAGGCATTTAATATACCTCCTTTACTCAATTTATTAAGTAGTTTTTGGTTTGTCATTATACTTTAAATATAGAGCAGCCAATGGTGGTAAATTAATTTCTATAGATTGGTCTTTGCCATGATATGGTATGTTTTCTGTCTTAATTCTTGCGGAAGTTTGATACCCTGAGCCACCATAAGCCTGTTGATCACTATTTAATATTAAATCATAATAACCCGATTTGTGAACACCAATTCTGTAATTATCTCTTGGTTGAGGGGTAAAATTGCAGATAACAACAAGATGGTCATCTTCAATACTACTGTGACGTAAAAAGCTGATTACACTTTGTTCATAGTCATCTGCTTCTAACCAGTTAAATCCTTTCATTTCATGATCAAGTTCCCAGAGGGATTTTTCCTTGAGATAGGTTTGATTAAGTTCTTTTACAAAATCATGAAGTTGATTATGTTTTTCATAGTCGAATAAGAGCCAGTCCAGTTCTTGTTGATAATTCCATTCGATAAACTGGCCGAATTCTCCTCCCATAAATAATAATTTTTTGCCTGGATGAGCAATCATATAACTATATAAGAGACGTAGATTTGCAAATTTGCGCCAGTAATCACCTGGCATTTTATCTAGTAATGATTTCTTCCCATGGACAACTTCATCATGTGAGAGAGGGAGAATATAATTTTCGCTATTTGTGTACATAATAGAAAAAGTAAGAGTATTATGGTGCCATTTGCGGTGCAGAGGGTCATTTGACATATAATCTAGGGTATCGTTCATCCAGCCCATGTTCCATTTTAAATTAAAGCCAAGTCCACCTTCGTGAATAGGGGCAGTTACTAAGGGCCAGGAACTTGACTCTTCAGCAATCATTAATACGCCAGGATAACGATTGAAAATTTCTCGATTAAGTTCTTTAATAAACTCAATTCCTTCAAGGTTTTCAAAACTGCCATATTTATTAGCTGCCCATTGACCATCTTCTTTTTCATAATTTAAATAAAGCATATTACTTACTGCATCAACTCGGAGTCCATCAATATGATAAGTTTCAAACCAGTAAACAGCGCTAGAAATTAAAAAGCTCCAGACTTCATTTTGTGCATAATCAAAATTTAGTGTATCCCATTCTATATTTTCAGCCCTGCGTGGGTCTTCACTTTCATAAAGGGCAGTGCCATCAAATCTTCGCAATCCATGATCATCTTTACAAAAATGGCTGGGCACCCAGTCCATTAGTATTCCTATGTTATTGTTATGGCATTTATCAACAAAATACTTAAAATCTTCTGGCTTGCCGTAGCGACTAGTTAACGCAAAATAACCAGTGGTTTGATAACCCCATGAGCCTGGGAAGGGGAATTCAGTTAATGGCATCAGTTCAATATGCGTATAACCCATTTCCTCTACATAAGGTATTAATTGATCTGCTAGCTGTCGATAATTAGGTAGTTTTCCATCATCTCGTTTCCAAGAACCCAGATGAAGTTCATAAATAGAAACTGGTTGTTGCAGAATATTTTTTTGTTCTCTGTCTTGTAGCCAGTCACTATCACTCCAGTTAAATTTTTTCATTTCATAAAGTTGGGAGGCTGTGCCGGGACTTTTTTCCTGTCGTTGTGCATAAGGATCAGCCTTAATTCGGACTTGGTCTTGATAACCTATGATGTGGTATTTATAAAGTTGACCATTTTTTAAACCGGGAATAAAAGTAGACCAAATACCTGAATCTCCAATTTTATCCATCGGATTGGAGTTTTCATTCCAATCATTAAAGTCACCAATTACATTAATCTCTACAGCAGAGGGTGCCCAAACCGAAAAGCGAACACCTTTTTTTCCGGATTCTTTTGTAAAATGTGAACCCAAGAAACGATAGCTATCGAAATGTCGTCCTCGATGAAATAAATAACGGTCATACTCACTAGGGTATACTATTGGCATATCAACACTCTCCTTTCTACAATATAATATATAATTATCTATTTTCAATTATTAATATATTTCTGCAAAATACAGATATATCCTTTATTTTTATAAGTAAATGAACAAAGAAAGAAGTTAGTGTAAAATAAGTTTTGGAGATATTGTATAAAAAAATAGAAAGAAGACTC
>JADQBT010000003.1 GCA_016278485.1 Halanaerobiales bacterium | reverse complement strand
CATAGAAAACAACTCCTTATCATTATTTTGTTATTATTATATCATAATTAAGATAAAATTTGAAATATAATTTTTTATAAAAGGTTACACCGAATTATTATAAATAACAAAAAATATTTAGAGTATAGTGTTCAGCGTCATATAACAATATATTGCCGACTCCATTCCTGGCGTCATTTCGTCCAAATCCATCAAACCAAGATAGGAGCTATCTAAGGCTTGATGGACTTCGGCAATACGGTTACGTTATGTGAAATGCTCATAAAATTTTATTTTAATGTTGAAATTAATAATCAAAAGAGTTAATTTACGGAGAGGTAGGTAAAGAATAAAAAGTGGTTGAAAAAGCTTCTAAGCTTCATAAAAATAAAAACTTTATTCTTCTTTTTACTGGTGGTTTTGTATCTAGAGTTGGGAATGCTGTTCATTATGTTGCTTTAACTTGGTTTATACTGGAAATCACAGGTAGTGGTAGTGCTACTGGCCTTATTATGTTTTTTTCTACTTTACCGGGAGTTATTTTAGGTCCATTTGCAGGAGTAATTGTTGACAAAACTAGTCGAAAGTTCATAATTGTTGGAACTGATATTTTGAGGGGGTTAATTATTTTATGGTTGAGTTGGACTGTTAACATAGGAATAACTGGCTATTTTCATTTAGCTATAGCTACAGTTTTACTAGCAATTTGTGGTGCCTTTTTTAATCCTGCACTTAGATCTACTATTCCTAACTTGGTTGAAGATTCTAATTTGCAAGATGCTAACTCTCTTCAATATTTCAGTACTAATTTTACAAAAGTTTTAGGGGCAGGAATTGGAGGATTATTAATCGCGAGTTTTGGAATAGCAGGTGTTTTTCTTATAAATGGTATTAGTTTTTTAATATCAGCACTATCAGAAGTTTTTATAGAGATACCACCAATTAAAGGTAAAATTAATAGTAAAAATGGAAAGAATAATGAAAGTACTTTCTTATCAGAGCTGAAGTTTGGAGCAAAATATCTTTATAAAGAAAAAGCTGTATTTTCACTTTTTGGAATGGCAGTATTTTTAAACTTTATAATGGCAGGTAGTTTAATGGTTGGAGTACCTTATGTTTTTAAGGAAATATTGAAAGTAAATAGCAATCTTTATGGAATCTCTCAATCTATGTATCCTGCGGGTGCTTTTATAGGGGCACTTGTATTTAAGTTTTTATCTGAAATTAAAAATTATTATAAAGTCTTTGTTACCATAATTGGTCTCCAGGGGGTATTGTTTTTTATTGAAGGAATACCAATTTTACCTTCAATAATTAATAATAATTCTTTTATAATTGTTTATTTATCAGCAATAATTATCTTATTTTTAATAGGATTTACTGATGCAGTTGTGAATGTACCCATTAAAGTATTATTACAAAGACTTATACCAGACCATGTAAGAGGTAGAATATTTGGTTTGTTATCTTCATTTGTACAGGGGTTAGTTCCAATATCTATGGCTATTGTAGGGTTTCTGCTCGATTATATTGGAGGATATTATTTATTTTTTGGAACAGGTATTTTAACCTTGATTTTAACAGTATTAATAACAAAAGTATCTGCATTAAAAGAGCTAAATTGAGTTTAAATAAGTGCAATTTTTCTTTATAGTCTTCGCACTTCACATAAACAGAGGGTTCCTGTTACGCCAAAGAGCGGGCTACTCTTCGAGACATGCTCTCTGCCACAAAGTTTGCAATGAATGAGGTAAGTATTTTAAACAGCAAACTTTGTGGCCAGGCCCTGTTGGGCACGAGCACGTCGGGAACACCAGGGACGTTATCTAAAATCGCGGTTTACTGTAGAATTTGTAGAGCTAAAAATTCAGAAGGACTTAATAACTTAACATTGCTATGTTTAAAATCTTTTAAGTTTCTGGTTATAATATAATCCATTTCATTTTTAAGAGGGCTAATTTCAATAACAGCATCTTCATAGTCATTGATTTTTGAATTAAGTGCTTCTCTTAGTATATTTTCTGTTATGGGAATGGTATTGAAAAGATTAAATAATTCCCCAAGTACATATTTAACTTTGGATAGATCATTATGGTTTTTCATAAAAAAATAAGCTAGTGTAGTTATTTCATGAGTGTGCGCATATATATCCTTTAAAAATTTTTTTAGAAGAAAGAGGAATGGATGATAAAACATGTAAATTGTTCATTTGAATCAGAAAAAAAGTATGTGAGACAAATGGATAGTACAACAGAGGTGGATTATTATGAAACTGAAAAAAAATAATAGATGTTTAAATCCTATATATCGTTTTTTCCTAATATCTCATGGTATTCCTTTTTTTATTACTGGTTTAATTATGTTATTAGAAAAATCTTTTTATATCACAAATCCTTTTTACGGTAGATTAATATATTTTGCATTAATAAGTCCAATTTTTGCTACACTCTTTGTTTTATTTTACTTCTATAATAAAAAAGAAAGAAGGAATTATTGGTATAGTATTATTGATTTTAAACGTATAACATGGAAGTGGTATTTATTAATTCTTAGTTTTCCATTTTTAATTAGGTTTTCAGGAGCAATCATTGATGCGCTTTTTACAGCTAATATATTCCAATTTAATATATCTACAAATATGAACTTTACTTATGCAGTTATTTTATTATTTTTTGGTCCAATACCTGAAGAGTTAGGATGGAGAGGTATAGCATTACCAGAATTACAAAAGAAATATAATTTTAATGTAGCTGTATTATTTCTTGGTTTTATGTGGGCTGTTTGGCATCTGCCCTTATTTTTCATTGAAGGAACATATCAATATCATCTGGGATTATTTACTCCATTGTTCTGGAACTTTATGTTAGGAATAATATTTACTTCAGTTGTATATGGTCTTATCTATAATAAGACTAATAAAAGTATTTTTGCTGTTATTTTGTTTCATTATATTGGTAATTTGACAGGAGAAACGTTTGAAATGACATTTAATGCAGAATTAATATCAACTGGGTTAAGGGGAATACTTGCATTTTCTATTATTGTATATTATATAAAGAAAAAAACTTCGCTATGGTAGGATAATATAAGATTTTAAAAGGGGGATATAAAAATTAAAAAATATGAAAAGCTATCGTTTTGCGGTATCTATTGTGGAGATTGTAAAAATTACAAGAAAAATATGAATTGTATGGGTTGTAGGTATGAAGATAATTTAATTGATGATTGTCCTACTCGTTCTTGTGCTGTCAAAAGAGGTTTGCTTCATTGCGGGGAGTGTGAAATATTCCCATGTGCTGAGTTAAATAATTTTTATAATGATGACATTCCTCACCACGAAGTAGCATACAAAAATATGCTTAGAATCAAAGAAATAGGAATAGAAAAGTGGCTACTAGAGCAAAAGAAAGGGGAGAAACAGGATGATAAATAATCTTGAAAAAAACAAAAAGTTATGGATGATAGTTGCAGGTTTATCATTAATTGCTGCTTTAATAGGTGTTTTTTATCAAGATGTTTATAGTAAAGTTATTAGCAGTGATGTACTCCCAGGGGTTGTATCACAAGACATTATAACTATTATTATAAGTTTAATTTTGTTGATATTAAGTTTAACAATTAATAAAAATGATATAAAAAAACAAATTATATCTTTAAGTTTTATATCTTATTTAATTTACGGATATGGGATTTATGTTATTGAACAAATTTATAATCCACTTTATTTATTATACATAGCAATAGTTGCACTATCTTTTTGGTCATTGGTTTACAGTTTAATTAATATCAGACAAAAAAAGCTTGAAAATATAAAATTAACTAAAACAATTAGATATTTGACCATTGGGTTTTTAATCTTTATTCCAATACTATTTTATTCAATTTGGATTAGTGAGCTTATTCCTTTAATGAGAACTGGGAAAAAATTAGAATTTATGTTTTCAATTTATATTATGGATATGCTGTTTGTATTACCAGCTTTTCTTATTAGTGCATATTTGATTATAAAGAGGAAATTGTTAGGGTATGTTTTTGCTCCTTTATTGTTTTTTAAAGCCTTCACACTTTTGTTTTCAGTTGGGTTAGGTAGTTTAATAAAACCACTTTTTAATCAAACATCAAATCAGGGTGAGAATATATTTTATATTACTTTGTCCGTTATTTTTTTAGCTTTAGCAGTTTTAAATTATTATGATCTTGATTTTGAGAATAAATAAAAGCAGATATTAAATTATCAATCATCTCTAAGCATTGAATTAAGATAAGAGCTGATTTTTTGGTAAATTATATCTGCTTTTTTTGAGGGTGAGATAGCTTGATAAATTTCATCTAGATAACCCCGTTTTTTTACTTGATTTAGGCTTTCCTTGAAATTCAGATCATAGACCCAACCCATCTGCATTAACTTTAGATCATCTTGTGTTTTGAGCTTTTGATAATCTATAACTTCCCCTTTGCTCATTTTTTCATAAACTTCTAAGCTAATGCCAGGTTCAGAAGATAAACTATTGCTCTTGTTATATTCTTCTCCCTTAGCAGTATAACGACTAGTAAAAATATGCCAAATATCCAGTTTGTCAGCATCTCTAATCATTTTTGCATCATTGCTGAATTCTTTTTCGGGAATCTCTGCTTTATTATGATAACCTATTGCTTGATAGATTTTAGACTGAGTTTTTTGATCAAATCCTTCCAGAAGTTTATTTTCTTTAATAATTTTAACTCCAAATTGGGCATGGTCTAGTGAACGGATATCAGAAAAAGTATGATATCTTTTATATTGTTCAAACCTGCCTAAATCATGGAAGAGGCCGATGAGATGAGCGACAGTCTGATCTTTTTTTGCTAGAGTAAGTTTTTCAGCCAAATTCTTCATTTCCTGATAAACTCTATAACTATGATAATATTTTAAATCAATCTGCTTTTGGTGTTTTTCTTCAGCAAACTTATATTGTTGGGCATAATCATTAAACCATTTTTTTAATTTCATAAAAGGTATATCACTCATATATAACATCCTTTTTAATAGTTTTCTCTACTTGTTTAGAAGCATTATATCAAAATTTAGTATTTAATAAAAGTAAGATTGAAGGTCTTTAAAGAGGATTTTGTAGTAATTAGATTGAATTATATAAATATAGAAGATGTAAATGATCTATCAGGAGGTGGAAGCGATTAAAAAAATCGAAGAGGTTTATCAAACTTTGCTCTCTTTAGAAAAAAGGAACAAAGACGGAGTAACTGCGAGAGAAATCAGCAAAGTATTAAATACTGATAGAGCAAATATTAGTAGATACTTAAATAAGCTTGCGCGTGAGGACAGGCTGGATAAAATAAATAGTCGGCCTGTTCTTTATAGTTCAAATAATAGCTTTAAACAGAATGAAAAGGGACGAGCAATTAATTCTGTCAGTTCTTTTAAAGATATAGTTGGTGCTAATTCAAGTTTGAGTAAAGCAATAGAACAGGCTAAAGCAGCAATTTTATATCCACCCAAAGGGTTGCATACATTACTGTTAGGCGAGACCGGGGTGGGGAAGTCATTATTTGCTGAACTAATGCATCGGTTTGCTATTGAATCAGCTATGCTAAAAAAAGATGCTCCTTTTATTCAGTTTAATTGTGCAGATTATGCAGATAATCCACAATTAGTAATGTCCCAGATTTTTGGAGTTAAAAAAGGCTCATATACCGGAGCTAATCGTGACCGGGATGGATTACTTAAGAAAGCTGATGGTGGTATTATATTTTTGGATGAAGTTCATCGACTATTACCACAGGGGCAAGAAATGTTGTTTACATATATTGATAAAGGGTATTTCCGTCGGCTTGGCGGAACAGATAAAAAAATAACGGTTAATGTACAAATTATTGCAGCTACAACTGAAGACCCGCAGTCATTTATGTTAAGTACTTTTATGCGACGTATTCCGATGACAATTAAGCTACCTTCTTTAAAAGAAAGAGGTATACAGGAACGCTATTGTCTGCTCGATTCTTTTTTACGGGAAGAGTCAAAAAGGGTGGGTAAACGTATCTACATTAATCGAAACTCATTGATATCTTTTCTATTATATGACTGTCCCCATAATATTGGACAGTTAAATAGTGATATTCAGCTTGCCTGTGCAAGAGCTTTTTTGACTTATAAGACAGAAAACAAGGAATATCTAATGATCTCTCAAAATGAACTGCCCCAACATGTAAGAAAGGGATTAATGAAAATTCATGATCAACGAAATGAAGTTGATCGGCTGCTGAAAGATAAAGGGGAAGTTCTATATTATTCAGCTGAAGATGGTGAATACGAGTTAAAAGAGAGTAAAGATGAGAATAAATTATTTTATGATCTGATTGAAGAAAAATATAATTCTCTTAATAAAGTTGAACTAGACGATACTAAGATTAATGAAATTTTAAATATAGATATTGAAAGTTATTTTCAGAAACATTTGGATAATTTACCACAGACCTTTAAAAAAGAACAGATTAGGAAAGTTGTAAATACAGAAATAGCTGATTTAGTAGATCAAATTTTGGAACTGGCGACTGAACGACTGCAGAGAAGTTTTGATGAAAAAATATATCTTGGACTAGCCTTACATTTGCAAATGGCGGTGGAACGGATTATTAATGGTGATAAAATACATCACCCTGAGTTAAATAATATCAGGGTTAATTGTCCGAAAGAATTCATGTTCGCCATGGAGGCAGCTCAGTTTGTTGATCAGACTTTTGCTATTGAAACCCCTTTAGATGAAATTGGATATCTGAGTATGTTTTTAGTAAAAGATCCTTATAAAAATAAAAAATCTAAAATGAAAAAAGTTGCTGTGCTAGTAATTATGCACGGTAGGGCAACAGCAAGCAGTATGGTTGAAGTTGCAAATAAACTAATTGGGGTTGAGCATGCAGTTGGTCTGGATATGCCACTTGAAATTGAGCCAGAACAAATGTTGGAGCGGACTTTAATTGAAGTAGAAAAAATAGATAAAGATAGAGATTTGATGCTATTAGTTGATATGGGTTCGCTTACTAATTTTGGTGAAATGATTAGTGAAAAAATGGACCGAAAAGTTAAAACTATTGATATGGTTAGTACCCCGCTTGTCATTGATGTCTCACGTAAAGCAGTACTGGGACAAAATATTAATGAAATTTATCATTCTTGCAGCAATTTCAATAAAGCTAGGGAGAGGCTGCCAAAAAATACTACACAGAAAAATGCAATAATTACAAGTTGTTTCACTGGTGAAGGAGCCTCTGAAAAGCTGAAAGAGGTTATTAAAAATGAGATTAAACTACCGGGTAATTATGAAATAATTACTCTTAATATCATAAACAAGGATCATTTTATGACAGCTCTTAAGCAGTATCAGGATTATTATAATATTTGTGCAGTAGTTAGTACAATTGAAATTGAACTTGCTGAAATTCCATTTATTTCAGCAGTTGATATTTTTTCGGGAAATGGTCTTACAAAATTAAGGCAGTTAGTTAAAGAGAGTGATCTTTATGCCAAAATTAAAGGTTCTCTTAATGAACATATCAAAGGGTTAGATAGTGAAGAACTTGTAGAAAATATACGCTCATTAATAAATAATATTGAGAAAGCATTAAAGACAAGCATTCCCAGTGAAGTAAAAGTTGGTATTGTACTACACATGAGTTTTCTGATTGAGAAATTAGTTAAAGGGGAAGAGACAACAAAGTTCCCTGATTTGCAGGAGTTCAAGCGGGAATTCCCACAGCAAATGGAGCAGATGAAAGCATCAGTTAAAGAACTAGAAAATAATTATGAAATTACTATTCAAGACAACGAACTTGCCTATTTAGCGAAAATGTTTCTAAACAATGCTATGGAGGAATAGATAATGAAAACAGTGATGTTGGTTTGCTCAGCGGGTATGTCAACTAGCCTATTAGTTAATAAGATTAGAGTTAACGTAATAAATAAAGGTCTTGATTTAAAAATTATTGCTGCCTCAGAAGCGGAGGCCAGAAGTTTAAATTATGAAGTTGATGTATTATTGTTGGGCCCTCAGGTTAGATATTTAGCAGAAAAGTTGAGAGATTTGCTGGGCGAGCAGGGAACAAAAGTCTCTATAATAGATAGTATAAGTTACGGCACTCTGGACGGAGAGGCTGTTTTAAATCAGGCTCTTGCATTAATTGAGGAGGATAGTTAATGAAAAGGCTCATCAATTTTTTGGAAGTATATTTTATACCAGTTGCTGGGAAAATTGGTTCACAGAGACATATGGTAGCAATTAGAGATGGGTTTATTTCAATAATTCCCCTGGTTATAATTGGGTCATTGTCAGTTTTGATTAATAACCTGCCTGTAACTGGATATCAGACATTTATGGTTTCTTTTTTTGGAGAGGGCTGGACCAGTTTTGGTATTTATATTTATAATGGAACCTTTGCAATTATAAGCTTATTGATTGTTTTTTCTATTAGTTTTAATTTGGCTCTTTCCTATAATGAGGATCCTCTTCTAGCTGGTTTAGTTAGTTTTGCTAGTTTTTTTATACTTTTGATTCAGGCAGATGGTAATTCATTTGCAATTTCTTTTCGCTGGCTTGGTTCGGCTGGGTTATTTGTTTCTATTTTTGTTGCTTTACTTTCGACAGAGATTTTGGTACGTTTAATGCAATATACTAAATTAAAAGAAAAAAACACGGAAGGTATGTCACCGGTTTTAGCCAGATCTTTCGCAGCCTTATTACCTACCTTAATTGTTCTGGCATTCTTTTCAACTATTAAAATTATTTTTCTTTTGCTAGGAATTGAAAATATTTTAGCTACCTTATATAATTTTATTCAAAAGCCTCTGGCAGGGATGGCCAATACATTAGGAACAGCAATTTTATTAGTGTTTTTAAGTCACCTTTTGTGGTTTTTAGGGCTACATGGCAGTAATATTTTGGAACCTTTTATTCAGGCCATGTATTTACCTGCTTTACAGGAAAACTTGCAGGCGTTTACAACTGGTGCAACTATCCCAAATATTTTTACTAAGCCTTTTTTTGATTCATTTGTTTATATGGGTGGATGTGGTACAACGATTAGCTTATTACTTGCGTTTTTTATATTTTCGCGGAAAGGGAGGTTTAAAAATTTGGCCAAAGTTTCAGTTGCGCAGGGGATTTTTAATATTAACGAACCATTAATTTATGGCCTGCCGATTGTAATGAACCCCATTTTTTTAATACCATTTATTATGACACCGATCGTATTAACGGTTATCAGTTATTTAAGCATATTGCTTGGTCTGGTGCCTAAGACAATTGCCATGGTGCCCTGGACTACACCGCCAATTATCAGCGGTTTTCTTGTAACTGGTTCTATGATGGGTTCATTTTTACAGGTTATTAATATAATAATTGGAGCAATTATTTATCTACCATTTATGATTATGGCAGAAAAGGCGGATAATAGTGATTAAAGGGATCATAGCTAAAGGAGAGATGATAGTGGATATAGAACAGACAATTTTTACAATAATTACATATAGTGGCGAGGCTAAAAACCTTTTTATGAAGGCAATTAAGGCTGCAAAGCTAGATGAATTTAACCTGGCTCAGGATTATATAACTGAAGCAGATGAAAAATTAACTGCAGCTCACAAAGAACAGACCGAACTTATTCGTAGGGAAGCAAGAGGAGAAAAAGTTGATCCTTCAATTTTACTTATTCACGGCCAAGATCATTTAATGTCAGCCATGTTATTAAAGGAGATGTCCCAAGAAATTATTGAGTTATATATAAGACTGAAAAAGAAGTAAGCAGAAAATAAAATAGAGTGTGTTAACTGTGTAGCAAAGTGTGTAATTAATTTACACACTTTTTTGTTGTTTTTGGAGTAATTAATAAACTTATCAGCTGATCAATGACCGTTTAACAAGCTTAGCTTATTAAATTAAACAAAAGAGAAATAAATTATTTATTTGACTTCATTTTGGCATAAAAGTTGCAATTATATATAGGTAAAACATTTAGGGGGCATTTTGATGAAGAAGATTTTAATGTTAACACTGGTTTTTGTTTTAATATTTTCCTTTGGTGTTGTAAAGGCGAATGAACAGGTAACCTTAAGGGTGGTCACCATGTTTGCAGGGGCTGACCCGGTCAGTGAAGTATATGAAAAGACAATTGAACAGTTTATGGCTGACAATCCTAATGTAAGAATTATTGATGAGTCAGCTACATTTGATGATAGTGTAAAAGTAAGAATAGAAAATGATTTTGCTGCTGGTAATGAACCTGATATTACAATGTACTTTACAGATGCACAGGCAACCCCAGTCGTAGAATCGGGTAGAGTAATGCCGCTTGATGATTTAATTGCAGAAACTGAGATTGGAGATGGAATTCTACCATCAGTTTTGGAGCAAGTAAGATATAGTGATGGAAATATCTATGCTATTCCTATTACTGGTTTTTATGAAGGATTAATATTAAATGTAGATCTTTTTGAAAAGTATGGGGTAGATTATCCTACCAGTTGGGATAAGCTTGTTGCAGCAATTGATACTTTTAATGCAAATGGAATAACCCCGATGGCTGTTGGCCTGGGTATTACTCCACATTATCAGATAGAACATTCAATATTAAAGGTGGGCAGTGCTGAAGGTCATGATGCTGGATTTGAAAATGGAGTTAATGAAGCGTGGATTGAAGGTCTTAAAAACATAAAGGAACTATATGATATGGGGGCTTTCCAGAAAGATACATTAACTCAAGGTTGGGAAGGGGCAAGAGGACTATTTAAGCAAGGTAAAGCGGCCATGATTGTAGAAGGATCCTGGGCAATTGCTGACTCCCAAAATGAAGGTAAAAATAATGTTACGATGATTCCTTATCCAAAGTCAGGTCCAGAGGGTAATCCTACTGATATGATTGCAGGCTTTACTTCTGGTCTATATCTAAGCAAAGAGGCATATCAGGATGAGGCAAAACAAGAGGCAGTAGTTAAACTATTTAAAAGATTAACAAGTGCTGAATTTATTAAAGCTGCAGCAGAAGCAAATGGCGGTTTACCTGCTGCCAAAGTAACTCCTGAAGGTTTAGCCCAACCATATTTGGATGGATTAAATGCTTTCCAGCAGGCAGAAAACATTTCTTTACCAATTGATGCTCAGATACCAAGACCAGCTTGGCAGGAAATAGTAAAAGGTATTGGTTATATCTGTGCTGATCGTAAGACAGCAGAAGAAGTATTAGATGATGCATATCAGATTTATCTTGAAGTTTCAGGTAATTAATAATTAATGTGTTTTTAAAAAGGGGGAATAGCATTAGCTGTTCCCCTAATAGATGGAGGTGGTTTTCATAAAAACTAAAGATGATAAAAAGGTGATATTTTTCTTTTTGTTTCCGGCCTTATTAATGATGACAATTTTTCTATTTTATCCTATTGTCCGTAGTTTTTATAAAACATTTTATATAGCTGTCCAAAATATAAATCCCAGGTTTGTGGGACTTCATAATTACAGAAAACTCCTTACTGACCCAGCGGTCTGGATTGCTACAAAAAATACCTTTATATTTATGATAGCAGCTGTAATTTTTCAGGTAGGTATAGGGATTGTACTGGCTGTTTTGGTTGATATGATTAGAGCAGGAAAAGAATTTTTTAAAACAGTATATTTTTTCCCCATCGTCATGTCAGCGGCTTCTTTAGGGCTTTTATTTAAACTTTTATATAATTATAATTCGGGTTTGTTGAATGCGTTTTTAATCAATTTTGGCTATGAACCAGTTCTCTGGTTAGATGCAAGTAAAGCTTTACTAATGGTTATGATTCCTACTCTCTGGCAGTATGTAGGATTTTATTTTGTAATTATTTTGACTGCAATGACTAAAATTCCAGAACAGCTATATGAGGTCGCATATCTGGAAGGAGCAAGTACTATCCAGCGAGTGACAAAAGTAACTTTACCATTAATATTTGAAGATATTAAGGTAATACTGGTACTAGCTATTACCGGAGCGTTAAGAGTTTTCGATTTTGTCTGGTTAATAACTCAGGGCGGTCCTTTTGATTCATCACAGGTGCTGGGTACTTATATGTATAGTGCTGTTTTTCAGCGTAGGTTATTTGGTTATGGCTCTACAATTGCTATTTTGATTATAGTTTTGGGTGTTATCATTACTTCTATTACTAATAAATTACTGGGTAAAAGAGATGTAAGCATTGATTAAAAGGAAGGGGTGATCTTTTTGAAGTTATTAACAAGAATACAAGACTATTTTGAAGATATTAGTATGGGCAAATTCGTTATCTACATGGTATTAATTGCCTGGGCTTCCACAACGATTATGCCTTTGCTCTGGGTAACCAATAATTCTTTCAGAACTACAGAAGAAATAGTAAATCATCCTTTTTCTCTGCCAAGTTCTTTTAACCTGGAGAATTATGAGCTGGCCCAGGCTAGGGTTGCTATTTTAAATAGTTATAAAAATAGCATTATTATGTCAGGAACTACTGTAATAATTGTTCTTTTTTTGGGAGGTCTTGCTGGCTATGTAATAGCTCGTTTTGATTTTGTTTTTAAGTCAGTTATAAAAAAATTGCTGGTTATTGGTTTAATGATTCCTGCTTTTGTGACTGTTGTACCTGTTTATGAACTTTTAATAAAGTTTGACCTGGTAAATACTTATCTGGCATTAATTTTACCGCATACTGCTGGTAATCTTGTTTTTGCAATTATGATGTTGGCTGCCTATATGTCATCTCTTTCAACCGAAATAGAAGAAGCTGCTTTGTTGGATGGTGCAAGTAGATGGCAAATTTTTACCCGAATTTTTGTACCAATGTCCAGGCCAGCATTTGCTACAGTGGGGATTTTCACCTTTCTCTGGTCCTATAATGACCTTTTTTCTGCATTGGTTTATGTTAGCCATAAAGAAGTTCAGCCCATAACAGTTCTACTGGCCAAGGTCAGTACAATGTATGGGACTGATTTAGGATTACAGGCAACCGCAGTAGTCATTACAGTAATACCTGTATTGCTAGTTTATATAATTTTACAGAAACAAATTATTAAGGGCCTGACCCAGGGTGCTGTAAAAGGTTAGCAGCGTTTTTTAACATTTTACAAAGCTTATTATTAATCACCTTCCCGTGAATAAGGCTTACCAACTGCTGTTGGGGCACCAATCTTTTTACGCATTTTTTCACCAGAGGATAAAATTAGTACAATTAAAGTCAGTAGATAGGGAAACATCATTAAAATATGGGAGGGTATCCCTGTACCTAAAGCATCTAGTCTTAGACGCAAAGCGCTGATACCGCCAAAAAGAACTGCACCCAGAGCGCCTTTAAATGGGTTCCAACCAGCAAAAATGACTAGGGCAACAGCTATCCAGCCGCGACCAGAATTCATATTTTCAATCCACATGGAAGTAGAAGCTAAAGAGAGGTAAGCCCCACCTAAAGCTGTTAACATACCACCAATAATAATAGCAGTATAACCATAACCTGCGATCCCACCACTTAACATCATGGCAATTATTATATTTTTCATTTCCAGAATTAGGTCGCTATTCATATAATTTAATAACCCCCTATTTTAAATAATCCCGGGAGGAAGCCTCCCGGGTATTGATTATGCTAAATTATTCTGGCAGCTCACCATTGGACCAAAAGGAGCGATATCAACAGCGCCTATATCTAAACCATACCAGGTGTTGGTCCAGAGCACATTAACAGTAGCATCAGGATATTTATTGGCTATTTCAAGTGTCTGGTTCATGTAACCAAAACTAGTGGTAAAGATTAGATGATAATCCCTGCGAGCAAGTGATTCTATAATTGAAGTAGCTTCTGATCCTTCAGGAACAGATTCTATATATGTTGTCTCAATATCTGGGAATGTTTCTTCTAGGTGCTGACGTCCAAGTTCATGCGCATATGTCCAACCAGCATCACCAGTGGTACATTATAGATAAAACCAACTTTTAAATTCTGGGCTGAGAGGGTCAAGCTAAAAAGTGTGATTAACAGGACGCTCAGTGTGATGATTAGAAATTTTAGCATAATACATTTTAAAATTACTTTTATCTAATAATTATAAAAAGAAATTATAATAAGATAAAAGTATTAATCTAAAACAACTTCTAATAATATAAAGGAACTATCTAATAAAGAGTTAACACAAATAATCTGGGTGGTATTGACATAATTATAAGTAAAATATATTATATGAGTAACGAAATTAGTTTAAGCTAAAAAGGTGAGGTTAAGTATGCAAAAAATCCAGAAAAGAAGTTTTAAATATATTGGAGTTATTATTTTTATTATAATATTGGCCATGCCTTTGCCTACCGGATTAAACCCAGCAGGAAAAAAAGCACTGGCTGTTTTTGCTTTGAGTCTAAGTTTTTGGCTTAGCCAGGCTTTGCCATTAGCAGTTACAGCTTTACTTGGTATATCGTTACTACCCTTGTTAGGAGCACTTGATTTAAATCATACTTTTTCTCTGTTTGGTAATAAAGCGATATTTTTTATACTAGGAGCTTTAATTCTGGCTGCTGGTCTTTATCAGACAGGACTGGGTTCACGTATTGCATTTTATATTATTAAATCAGCCGGGAAAAGTCCGCGCAAATTATTAGTCGGCATTTTATTTTCAGCGGGATTACTTTCATGTCTAATGCCAGAACATGCTGTTGCAGCTTTATTATTTCCGGTTATATTGGAAATTGCAGGTAGTTTAAATATTAAGCCTTTAGAAAGTAATTATGGTAAGCTTTTATTTCTTACTATGGCCTGGGGAACTGTGATTGGGGGTATAACCACTTATCTAGGTGGGGCTAGAAACTTATTAGCTGTGGGACTTTTGGAGGCTAATTATGGTATTACAATTGGGTTTTTTGAATGGGTTAAATATGCTTGGCCTCTGCCATTTTTAATGTTAGGAATATATGCTTTATTAATTAATTATTATTTTAAAATAGATATTGAGAATATAGAAGAAGCCTATCAAACTCTAAAAGATAAACAGCAGAAGGCAGGTCAATTAAATTTACGGGAAAAGAAGTTAACAATTATTTTATTTGCAGTAATTTTCAGCTGGTTATTTCTGGCTAATTATATAAATATTGCAGTTACAGCACTATTGGGTGGAGTAATTATGGTAGCTGCTGGCGTAATTGAATGGCAGGAAATTGAAGAGTATGTTAATTGGGGAGTAATTGTCATGTATGGTGGGGCAATTGTAATTGCTTCATCACTGGTAGAGACTGGTGTAACAGAATGGCTAGCCCAGTCGTTTTTTGCAGATTTAAAATTGCCAGGCCTATTATTTGTTATTTTTATTGCACTCTTTACCTCAATTTTAACAGAAGGGGTGAGTAATGTGGCAGCAGTTGCCGTTATCTTGCCACTTTCTTTCAGTGTGGCTGAGGCTTATCAATTAAATCCAGTCATGATAACTTTAACTGTTGCTCTATCTGGTGGCCTTGCATTTTTACTACCTATGGGGACACCACCAAATGCAATTGCTTATGCAGCTGGTTATTACCGGATTCAGGATGCAGTAAAATGGGGACTTTTTCTTAAAATAATTGGTTGGTTTATCTATATTCTATTAGTAAAATTTTATTGGCCAATGGTAGGACTTGAAATCTATATTTAATCTTTTGCTTTTTCACCGAAACTAGCATAGAATAATAAGAAAAGAAATAATGTGAAAGGAGAGTAATTGGATGACCACATATATGCTGGTATTATTTTGCTTTGCCGGCTTGGATGAGATAAAAAGAAAACTTTTTAAAGAAATGAAGTCTGGAGACAAACTATTTGTACGTGGAATTATGCTAGAAGAGATGCCTGAGTTGTCTAACCTACTTGTCTCAGAGGTTGCAGTATTAGGCGAGAAGATAGTAAATGATTTACAGGATTCTGTCATAGAAACATATCAGGAAAATGCAGATCGCTTTATGGCTGAGATTGCAGAGGAAGCTGAGGCTAGAAAAATTGCAATTGATATTAAGATAATCCATGCTGATCAGATTGTGTTGCTCAAAAAGGAGATAGCTAAATATAAACCTAAACAGATTTGGACTAATTATTCGCATAATGATTTTGTATCTAACTCCAGGCAAGAAAATAAGATGAAAGAATGGCAGGAAGGTTTAAAAAGCAAAAAAATAATTTACTATGATGGACAAAAAGAATAAAGTTCAAAGAAAAACGCTGCTAAGTTGATGGCGTTTTTTGTCGAATGTGTTGGTTTTTATGCAGGAATATGTGTATTTATAGAGAATAATAGATAGTAATCATAAAAAGATAAATGGATTTTGGACGAGTTATAAAATTTTGAGAAAAGGAGGAGGTTAATTGAAATATCGCTTGCATTATTTATTATTAATACCTGCCATCTTGTTTTTAATTTTATTTTTAGTGATACCCCTTTTTATTACGCTACTTAGTACAGTTCGAACGGATGGGGGCTGGACTTTAAGCCGTTATCCTGTGTTTTTTCAAGATTTTTACCTGCGTGATATATATTTTCGTACACTTAAAATTGCTGCAATCACTACTCTGGCAGCGGCAGTGATGGGCTTTCCTACATCTTATTATATATCTCGAACAGCCAAAAAATATCGTGGTATTTATATCATTTTAGCAGTTTTTCCTTTGTTGACTAGTCCGGTAGTGCGCTCATTTAGTTGGATGATTATTCTTGGTAAAAATGGTATTGTTAATGATTTTCTTGTAAGGATTGGTTTTATAGGTGAACCATTAAACTTACTTTATACCGAGTTTTCTGTAATTATGGGGCTGCTTTATTTATTTTTGCCTTTAATGATCTTATCTTTAGTCGGTGTTATGGAAAACATTGATAGTGAACTTCTAAGGGCTGCTGAAAGTCTGGGAGCTTCAAGGTTAACTGCTTTTTTAAAAATTGTTTTACCATTGAGCTTGCCTGGTTTAGTAATTGGTGCTTCCCTTGTCTTTACAGGTAGTCTTACTGCTTATACAACACCGATGTTGTTAGGTGGAGATAAGACACAGGTTCTTTCTACACTAGTTTATAAAAATGCACTGGCCCTCTTTGACTGGCAACAGGCATCATTGGTCGCATCAATTATGGTCATTACAACTTTCACAGTTGTAATCTCAATTAACTGGTTTTCAGGAAAATTTAATAGAGGGGAGGCAGGTTAATGAATGAAAAAGGTAAGAGTCTGACTCTTTTTACTTTTTTGGTATATCTTTTTTTAATTGCACCTTTACTGATAATTACGGTGACTGCATTCGGGCAGTCTGAATTTTTAAAGTTTCCACCGGATTCATTTTCGATTAGATGGTTTTTAAATGTATTTGAGGTAGAGATGTTCATGCGAACTTTTTTAATTAGTTTAGAAGTGGCATGTATTGCAACATTTATTGCACTTTTAGTTGGAATTCCAGCTGCATATGTTATCAGTCGTTATCGATTTCGAGGTAGGAAAATCTTGGAATCATTTTTTCTTTCTCCGGTTTTAATTCCACAGATAGTTTTTGGGTTTTCTTTATTTAATTATCTGGTGATTAAGCTAAGACTGCCGGTCTTTACTGGATTGTTGATTGGACATACTATTTTCATTATTCCTTATATTATCCGGGTTATTTCTGCCAGTCTCGCTAACTTTGACTATGAAATTGAAGAAGCAGCAGTGATATTTGGCGCAAATCGAATTAAAACTTTTTTTATGATTGTCTTACCAAATATTAGTTCAGGGGTAGTGGCAGGTTTTATTTTGGCATTTATTAATTCTTTTAATAATGTACCGATTTCAGTCTTTCTGACTGGCCCGGGAGTAAGTACACTTCCCATCCAGATGATGAGCTATGTAGAATATTATTTTGATCCAACGATTGCAGCTCTATCTGTCTTATTAATGGGTATGACAACAGTATTGATGTTTATTATTGAACGTAGCCTTGGTTTAAGCTACTTTACTAGCAAATAGGAGGTAAGTAATGGCACTTCTTTCATTAGATGATTTAACAGTATCATATGGGGATAATACAGTATTGGAAAATTTTAATCTGGAAATTAATCAAGGTGAATTTGTTTCTCTGCTTGGTCCGAGTGGCTGTGGTAAGACAACAACTCTGAGAGCAATTGCTGGATTTGTCAATCCTGGTAGTGGACGGATAGTTTTTATGGGTAAAGATTATACAAATATTCCGGTCCATAAAAAACAATTTGGCTTTGTTTTTCAAAATTATGCACTTTTCCCACATATGAGTGTTTTTGACAATGTGGCGTTTGGACTTAAGATGCAGAAAACACCTGTAGCAGAGATTAAAAAAAGGGTTCAGGAAATGCTTGAACTTGTTGGTTTAGAAGGGTTTGCGCAAAGGCATCCCGGGGAACTATCAGGAGGACAACAGCAGAGAGTTGCGTTGGCTAGAGCACTTGTTATTAAGCCTGATCTGTTATTACTTGATGAACCTTTGAGTAATCTAGATGCTAAATTGCGAGTGGAGATGCGAGTAGAGATTCGCAATATTCAGCAGCAACTAAATTTAACTACTGTTTATGTAACTCATGATCAGGAAGAATGTTTTTCTATTTCTGATCGAGTAGTAGTCATGAAAGACGGCAAGATTGAGCAGTATGATCAACCAGAAGTAATCTACAGGTATCCAATGACAGAGTTTGTAGCAAGGTTTGTTGGATTTGAAAATTTTCTTGATCTTAAAGAAAAAGATGGTAGATTAGTGACAAACAATGGGATCGAATTTAAACTTGATAGAAATGATGAGCTGGCTAAGTATCGGGTTGCTGTACGCCCAGATGATATAGTCATCAAAGAAGTGGGAGGTGACCGCACGGCAAATGTTTTAACAGCTAAAGTTAAAATAAGTACATTTTTAGGTAAAGAATATCAGTATCTTGTTGAGACGGAGTTAGGTGAATTTGTAGTTAATGCAGCTACAGTAAATAGAATTAAAAATGGAGAGCAAATTGAACTCTACTTTCCAGAAGAAAACATTAGAATTGTCAAGGAGGCATTATAAATTGAAAAAAATTATTTTTATGATGATCATGGTGGTATTGGTAACTGCAGTTTTAACACCTGCAGTAATGGCTAAGGAAACACTTGTTATCTCAACTTGGGGTTACAATGAGGATTTGCTCTGGAAAAATCTATATACACCTTTTGAAGAAAAGTATGATGTTAATATTGAACTTGAGGTTGGTAATAACTCTGCACGTTTGAATAAGGTACGGATGCGCGGTGGTTCTGTAGTAGATGTTATCTATCTGGCAGAATCTTTTGCAATTGAAGCAATTAATAATGGATTAGTTGCTGAACTTGATCGTGAAAAAATTCCAAATATCGAAAACCTTTATGAAGTTGCCAGAAAACCACATGGAGAAAAATATGGTCCAGCTTATACTTTGGTTAATCTTGGTATTGTTTATGATAAAAATGCAGTCGAAAAACCAATTGAATCATGGTATGATCTCTGGAGAGATGATCTAGAAGGTATGATTTCAATTCCAGATTTCAATACTACTTCAGGTCCAGTTATGTTAATTATGTCTGCACGTAAAGCTGGAACTACTATTCATGGTGATATTGATAAAGCGTTTGCTGAATTAGAAAAAATTAAGCCAAATATTGTTAAAAATTATTCTCGTTCTTCTGAATTAGCTAATATGTTTGCACAAGGTGAAGCTTCAGTCGCTGTAGCTTTGGATTTTGCTTTCTTTAGAATTAAAGATGCTGTAGAAGGCGCTACCTGGTTGAATCCAGTCGAAGGTTCCTTTGCTAGCTTTAATACCTTGAACATTCTTAAAGGTTCAGATAATAAAGAGTTAGCTCATAAATTTATTAACTATGCTATTAGTAAAGAGGTTCAGGCAAAGATGGCTCATGATAAAGTTGAATCTCCTTTAAATATGCAAGTTAAATTAACAGAGGAAGAAGCCGAAGGTCTTACCTATGGTAAAGAGTTTATTGAAAGTTTAAATACAATTGATTGGAAAGAAGTTAATTCTAATAAAAAAGAATGGATGGACCGTTGGAATAGAATGTTTGCTTATTAGTAACTAAAGGAGGGTTAGCGGTGGAGGTAGATTTATTAATTAAAAACGCCAAAATATACAATAGTTATTTTAAGAAGTTTTTACCTGGAGTAATGGTCGTCAAAGGCAAGAAGATTTATTATATTGGCGAGACTATCCCAGATCAACTGCAAATAAATGAAATAATAGATCTTCAGGGAAAAAGAATAGTGCCTGGTTTAATAGATATCCATCTGCATATTGAAAGTTCAATGGCTGCTCCCAAGCAGTTTGCAGATGAATTAATTAAACATGGGATAACAACGATTGTATCAGAACCACATGAAATAGCTAATACATCAGGTATTGCTGGAATCAAGGCGATGCTTAAGGCTGGTCAAGATGCAGTTGTTGATATATTCTATGGAATACCAAGTTCTGTTCCCTCCACCTCTCCTAATTTTGAAACAACTGGTGGCAAAATTGCTCTACCAGAGTTACAAGAACTTCTTAATGAAGAAAAGGTAATCTGTTTGGGAGAAGTTATGAATAACAGGGCTGTAGTAAATGATGAACAAGATGCTGAAATTAATAACTTGTTAGCATATCTTGACCAAAATAGGCCTAATTATATTAGAGAAGGACATATACCATCACTTTTAGGTGTTGATCTGGCTCATTTTGTCTATCGAGGGATTGATTCAGATCACACGTTACAAACAGTTGAAAGATTAAAAGAGCGCATCCTGAATGGTGTTTTTGTGGAGATCCAGGAAAAATCAATGTTACCTGAAATTATAAATTATATTAAGGATAATAATCTTTTTGAGAGAATTGCTTTTGTGACAGATGATGTAATGGCTGATACGTTGGTAGAGGAAGGCCATTTAGATAAATTAATTAGAAAAGCTGTGCAGATGGGTATTACTTTAGAAGATGCTATTTATATGGCAGCATATACTCCTGCTCAACGGATGAGGTTATATGATCGGGGAAGTCTTGCTCCTGGTAAAAGAGCAGATTTTATTATATTGGCTGAAAAGGAAATTTTTCTACCTGAAAGGGTTTATGCAGCAGGTAAAGAGGTTTATCGATTTGCTAATAGTAAGCAAGAAAGCAAATATAAGCGAGCTTTTCCAGAAAGTTTTTATCGTTCCATTCAGCTTAAACCTTTAACTGAAAAAGATTTGTCTGTCAAAGTTAGAAATGGGAAAGAGAGTGCTAGATGTAGGGTAATGATGGTTCAGAATGATACAACCTACACTGAGGTTGATCTAGTTGAGCTGGGAGTAAGTGATGATTCTCTAAATTGGGAAAAATCATCGTGCAATTTAGCGGCTGTTTTTGCTAGATATGGTACAACTAGTTCAGCCAAGGGGTTAATTAGTGGTAGTACAATTAAAAAAGGCGCAGTTGCTACAACTTATGCACATGATCACCATAATCTTTACTTAATTGCTGAGAATAGGAAAGATGGTCTAATTGCAGCAAATTGGGTCATAGAACATCAGGGAGGTTATTGTGTTGTGAGAGATGGTAAAATAATAGCTGCTGTTGAGCTTCCGGTGGCAGGTATTTTATCAGAAAAGCCTATGCCTGAGTTAGCAGCACAGATTGCAAAGATTAGAGCGGCTTTGATCGAATTAGGTTATGACCATTATAATCCGATTATGTCTCTTAGCACCAATACATTACCAGTTAGTCCAGCATTGAAGATTACAGATAAGGGTTTAATAGCTGTCAATGAGATGGAGATAGTTGACCTGGTCGTTGAATAGAGATGAGGAGGAATTAATAAATTGGCTTATGAAGAGACTTTACAAAAACATATAAGATGTAAAAAAGGAGATGTGGCAGAATTTGTTTTGTTGCCGGGAGATCCTGGTAGAGCAGAACGGATTGCGGCAAAATTTGACTCAGCAGAAAAGATAGCTGTTAATAGAGAATACACAGTTTTTACTGGAAAAAAAAATGGTGTTAGTTTATCTGTCTGTTCAACTGGGATTGGGGGACCATCAGCAGCCATTGCGATTGAAGAACTGGCTAAACTAGGGGCTCATACTTTTATTCGAGTTGGTTCAGCAGGTGGCAGAAAAAAAGATATGCCAGTAGGCAGTGTAGTTATTGTTAATGCAGCAGTACGGGGTGATGGAACTTCATATGAATATTTACCTGATAATTACCCAGCTGTAGCTGATGATGAAATTACTTCAGCGCTTAAGAATGCTGCTGAGAAGCTAAAAGAGGAATATTTTGTTGGGGGAAGTTATACGCGTGATGCATATTATATGCAAGATGAAGAGTTAAACCAACAGTTGTTGGAAACACAAATAGCGGTCTCTGAAATGGAATGTTCGACCCTTTTTATTGTGGGAGCTAAAAGACAACTTAAGGTAGGAGCTATTGTTGGAACTGATTCAAATATTATGGTAAAAAAACAGTTCTCTTTAAAGGAAAAAGATAGATTATTTAAAGAAGCAGAAGCAAGATCAATAGATATTGCCATCCAAGCTTTAGTCGATCTTAGTAAAAGAAAAAAATAGATTATTAATAACTACCAGGGAGTTAATTGCCATTGCGCCTGGTAGTATTTTCTTGTCAAGTTATTTTTGATAAGATATACTATTGTTATTGGAGGGAGAAAAATGAACGGATTTACGGTATTAATGTATCATGAAATTATACTAGCAAGGCAATTTAAGCAGCTGAAAAATTTAGGTATTAAAGTAAGAAGTGGTTATAGTGATAAATTACCAGAACTGTTGTTTTGTTATCAGGCGGAATTTAAAAAACAAATGCAGTATTTATTTGAAAATGGGTATAATGTTATTGGAATAGAGGATCTGATTGATTTTTATTATAGGGGAAAAGATTTACCTGAAAAAGCTGTACTTCTGACTTTTGATGATCTATACAAGTCAATTTATCAGAATGCATTTCCAATCTTAAAAAAATATAATTTTTCCGCTGTTGGTTTTGTGGTTAAGGATTGGATTTTTAACGAAAAGCAGCCAGAATCCGAAAATTACTCTGTCTGTCTTTCAAAAGAAGAAGTAGAAGAAATGGGTGTAGTTTTTAATTATGCCAATCACAGTACATCTTTACATAAAAGAATTGATGGGAAGTCAGCATTCCAGATGGCCACAAAGGAGTTATTAATTAAGGATTTAAATAAATGTGCAAAGATTGTTGACTATGGAGATGTTTTTGCTTATCCATTTGGTTTATATATAAAAGATAATGTTAAATGGTTAAAAGAACTCGATTTCAAATTGGCATTTACTTCTAAGCCAGGGAAGAATACATCTAAAAATAATCCATTAGAATTGAATAGAAATGCAGTACCATTTAATTTTGATCTGGATAAATTTAAAGAATTATTAGTTTAAAAAAAAGAATTATTAGTTTTCAAAAATGGGGGATTATTAATGAAAAAGTATTTAGTAACTTTTATTATTTTTGTGATTTTTTTAACAGGATTTTCTTTTGGACAAGTAGATGCAGCAGATTTAAGATTTGGATTGTTACCTGCAGAGGGTTCTATTCCTATGATTGTAGCTAAAGAGAAAGGCTTTTTTAAAAAACAAGGGGTTGAAGTTGAATTAGTGACTTTTAATTCGCCTAATTTACGCAATATTGCTATGCAGGCTGGTAAAATAGATGGCATGATAGCAGATGTTATGACAGCACTTTCTTTTCAGGAGTCTGGATTTGAGATGGTGATTACATCTGATATTAATGAAGATTTTAAATTATTAACTTCACCACAATCAGGCATAAATTCAATTAAAGAATTAGCAGATGAAGAAGTTGCGCTTGTACCTGGGTTTGTACTTGAATATATTATGGATGAAATGGCTGTCATTAATGAAATTGATTATCAGGCTCTTTCAGTACCATCTTTTGTGACTAGATTTGAGGGGATTATTAGTGGTAAAATAACAAGTGTGATTTTTACTGAACCACAGGCTGCCATGTTAGTTGCTAAAGGGGCAAAAATAATTGCTAGTTCAAAAGAATATAATATAAAGGCAGGAACAATGCTTTTTTCTAAAGAATTTGTGGATGCAAATCAAGCTAGTCTGAGAGGTTTTTATATGGCATATAATGAAGCAGTGAAGTATATTAACCAGACATCGGCCAGTGAATACGCAGGAGTATTAGGTAATTATGGCTTTCCACCTGCTGTAGAAGAATATTTAAGTGGAGATATAAAGTTTGAGAAAGCAAAGATAATTCCAGAAGAGACTTTTAATGATGTACTTCGTTGGACACAAGAAAAAGGTCAAATAAAAGATGACTATACTTTTGCAGAGATGACTAATTATAATTATTTAAAGTAATTGGTTACTATTTTAACCCGGTAAATAGTGGAAGCTATTTATCGGGTTTCACTATTTATTTGATAAATTTACTATAAAAAGAGATAATAGAAATAGGTATTTTTTGTAGAGGAGCATTCCCGTAATGAATAAATAGTGGGTTAGAAAAAAATACTCCCTTGGTATAATACTGAGTATCAGAAGCAACTGATCTCTATATATCAATTTGGATGGTAACGGGTTCTCTCGTCCCTTACAGGACAAGAGGCTTTTTTGTTTTTAATATATATATATTATAGGAGGTTCTGATTATCCATATGTTGTAGTTGAAGCTGAGGATGATAAGCTGGATTATAATGAAAATCTAAGAACAAAATTAAATAAATTACTTACAGTTCGCAAAGATAATTCAAAAGCTTTTGAATTATCTAGATTAATTAGCTGATCTGTTTATTGTTTTCTCAGGTAGATTTAAATAAAGATATTGTTCTTCAGGGAGAAGAAAGTTCTATTTTTTTAATCGTTTTTTAATATTTCGCTGCTATACTCATTAAATAGTGAAACATTAAATTCTATTAAATATAATATACGTGAGGTATTTAAAATGAAAAACTTTAAAGATGATAAAATATACTTAGAATTTACTCCAAAAGTCAGAGAGTGGTTAAAAAAGAAAGCTAATGAAAAAGAAATGGATATGAAGGCTTTTATTAATCAGCTTATTTCTGAACAAATGAATAAAGAGAATTTTTCGTTGGAAAGTGAAAGTAATAAATATAGGGATTTTATTAAAGAATATCTTAAAATAATTCGTAAATTTTAGACTTAAGGAAGTGTTTTTAATGAAAATTCTTATTGTAGAAGATGAAAAAGATTTAGCTAAAATAATAAAGAAAAAATTAGAAAGAGAAAATTTTACAGCTGATGTTGTTTTTGATGGAGAAGCTGCAATTGATAAAACAATAGTAAATGATTATGATTTAATAATTTTAGATATTATGCTACCTAAAAAAAGTGGACTTGAAGTATTAGAAGAATTAAGAGAATGGAAAGATAAGACTCCTGTATTAATTTTAACAGCTAGAGATAGTATTAAAGATAAGGTTAAGGCTTTAAATATGGGAGCAGATGATTATTTAACTAAACCATTTGCTTTTGAAGAATTAATTGCCCGAATGAAGACAATTTTTAGAAGAGGTGTAAAAGAACATAGCAATATATTAAAAAATGGAGATTTAGTTTTAAACACTATTAACTATACAGTTAATAGGGGTAATGAAAAGATTGATTTAACCAGCAAAGAATATTCACTTTTGGAATATTTAATGAGAAATAGAGGTCATATTTTAAGCAGAGCACAAATTGAAGAACATGTTTGGGGCTATATGAGCGGTAATAATACTAATATTGTTGATGTATATATAAGATTTTTAAGAAAGAAAGTTGATGAAAATTATCAAAATAAACTCTTTGAAACAGTAAGAGGCCGTGGTTATAGAATGAGGTCTTTTAAAGATGAATAAAAAGTTGAATTATAAAAAATTTTCCTTAAAAGTTAATTTAACAGTTTGGTATATTATTATTTTACTTTTAGTATTAATCTTTTTTAGTTCTATTTTATATTTATATTTAGAAGAACAACTAAAGCAAGAAGTTAAAAATATTTTAGAATTAGAGATAGAAAATATAAAAGAAGAAATAAAAAGGTTTGATAATTCAAATAATAACTATTTAAACAGTATAATTAATAACAAAAATATTAAAACGGTTTTTTACAGTAAACAAGGGGATTTAAAAACTGAAATCTTAAAAGACGATTCTATTTTGAAAATAATACCTAAAAACATAAATAAAAAAAATGATTTTAAAATTTTAAAATATCAGGATAATAAATGGGCTTTAATGGTCAGACCTTTTTATTTATCCTCAAAACCGGAAGAGAAAGCTGGCTATATTATGATGCTCTATTCTTTGGCTAAAGAAGAGAGTATGTTAAAAAAATTATTATTAATTTTGATCATTATGATTCCTATAACATTAATTTTGGCCAGTGGAGGAGGATATTTTTTAGCAAACAGAGCATTAAAAGCAATTGATATTATTTCAACTACGGCAGAAAAAATAAGTCAAAGTAATCTTTCCCGCAGAATTAGTAATTCTAAAAACAGAGAAGATGAGATAGGAAGGTTGATTAAAACTTTAAATAATCTTTTTGATAGATTAGAATCATCATTTTATCGACAAAAACAGTTTAATGCGGATGTTTCTCATGAGCTTAGAACTCCCATTTCTGTTATTAAAGCTCAGGTAGATGAAGCACTTGATGAAGATGAATTAACTTCAGAACAAAAAAATATCTTATTAACTATAAAAAAACAAATTGCCCAGATGAATAATTTGATTTCTCAAATGTTAATTTTAGCAAAAGCAGATGAAAATAATTTTGAGTTAGATAAAGAAGAATTTGATTTAAATATTGTTGTTGATACAGTTATAGAAGAGATGAATAATTTAGCTCTTGAAAAAAATATTTTAATTTCGAAAGAAATAATAGTAAATGATGATTTTAAAATTAAAGCAGATTTAAGTTTAATAACTCAACTATTATTAAATATATTTGATAATGCAATCAAATATACTCAAACTAATGGTAAGATAAAAATTACTTTAAATAAATTAGACAATTATTATAAATTAAATATAATTGATAATGGAATTGGAATTGCAAAAGAAAATTTGACAAATATTTTTAAAAGATTTTACAGGGTAGATAAATCTAGATCAAGAGAATATGGAGGTACAGGTTTGGGATTATCGATTTGTAATTGGATTGTTAATACTCATGGTGGAGAAATTAAGGTTAATAGTTCATTAGAGGAAGGTAGCAAATTTACTATTCTTTTACCAAAAAACTAAGTGAGGTGATTAACTTGCAGGAAGAATTAATTGAAAAAGTAATAAATATCGAAAAACAAGCGCAAAGTTTAAAAGGAGATATTTCTAGAGAAATTAAAGAATTAGAAAAAAAGTATGAGAAAAGAATGGCACGTGAAGAAAAATTAAAAATCGAAAAAGATGAAAAAGAAGGGGAAAAAATTATTGCTGAAAGTAAAGAGGGGGCAGTCAAATTTGCTACTAATTTAGAAGAAGAAAGTAAAAATGAAATAAAAAAAATTGACGCTGATTATCAGAAAATTAAAGCTGATTTATTAAAAAAATATTTTGATAAAATTGTTGATTCAGGAAGGTGAAATTAATGCCATTTGCTGTACAATATCCGGCTATTAATGCAAAGTTAAAAGCCTTAAGTAGTAAAATGCTTAGAGAAAAAGACTTTCAAAATTTAATTGAATTAAATACTGTTCAAGAAGCCTTTGATTATTTGTATAATAATACCTATTATCAGGAGTGTTTAGAAGATTTTTCGGGCCAGGAAATTCATCGGCGTCAACTTGAACTTAAACTAAAAAAGAATCTTGTGCTTTCTGAAGATTTTTTAAAAAAATATTTGAGTTCAGCATTGAAAAACTTTATTGAGCATTATTTTAAAAAATTTGAGATTGAAGACTTGAAAATTATTTTGAGAACTATTTTGATGGGAAATGATGAAAATTATCTTAGTAATAATTTAATTTATATTGATCGAAATAAAAATATTAATTTTGATAATCTTATTCAAGCTTCTTCTTATAATGATTTACAGAATGTACTTAAAGATGTATATTATTCGGATGTATTGAATGAATTTGCGGATCAATATCAAGAAAACAAAAATCTTTTTTCAATAGAAATGACTCTAGATTTTTATTATTTTTCCCAGTTAATTAATTTGTCAGCCAAATTATCTAATGTTGATCAAAAATATGTTAATGAAGTTATAGGAACACAAATTGATTTATTAAATATACAATGGATTTATAGGATAAAACGATATTACAATCTATCTTCTGGAGAAATTTTAAACTATATTATCCCATTTTATTTTAAAGTGAAAAAGTCAGAGTTACAGAATATGAGTCATGTAAAAAATACGGAAGATTTAATAAAATATCTATCATATTCACCGTACCAAATAATTTTAGAGAAAGCAATAAAAGATGATAATGTTATTTTCGAAAGATTTTTTTTGAATTATATTTTTAAAAAACTGCAGAAAATTAAAAGAAATAGTTTTTTTAGTATTTCAAATATACTTGCTTATTTATATATTAAAGAATATGAACTTCGAGATATAATTACAGTAATTGAAGGAATAAGATATTCACTTCCAAAAGATAAAATTGAAAACTTTTTAATTAGAAGAGAGGTGTAAAATTGGGAATTAAAAAAATGAAGAAATTCCAAATTTTGGGTTTGAAAAAACAAATAGATTTTATCACAGAAGAGATAATGAAAAATAGTAAAATCGAGCTTTTGAAAACGGAAAAGTATTCCAATGATTTTATAAATCATCAGGTTGAAAACTCTTATAAGCCCTATTATAACCAAATTAGTAAAATGATTGAAAGTCTAAATATTGATAAAAAGCTAAAAAACATTCATTTTAATGAGTTAAATAAGTTGAACTTTGAAGAACTTGATCAGTTTATTAAACCTATCCAAAATAGGATAGATAAATTAGAAAGAATAACTAAAAAGTTAAATATTGAAGAAAAAAGACTTAATAATTTAATTAAACATGTTTATGTAATGAGGAATATTGATATTGAACTTCAGAGTTTAAAAGACCTCTCTTATATAACATTAATATTTGGGAGTTTAAGTAAAGAAAGATATAATCGATTAATTGAAAATGTTACTGAACTTCCAATTTTGGTTTTAGAGGTAAATAGAGAGGAAGAGCGAGTTTGGTTTTTTACTTTTGCAAAAAAGAATTATGAGAAAAAAGCATTTGATATTTTAAATTCAGCTAATTTTCAAAAGATAGAACTGCCTGATAGAGTTAAAGAACAGCCTAAAGATATTTTAAATCAGTCTAAACATCGGTTGGAAAAAATTGAAATCATTAGAGATCAAATTAATTTAGAATTTAAGAAATTAAAACACCGCTATCAATCTAAGTTATTGAAATATTATCAGCAGTTATTGATTTTAAATAAAATAATAGATGTTAATAATAAATATTATTATGAAAGCAGTTATTCTTTCATTATCACTGGCTGGATAAGCGAGGAAAATGAAAAAGAATTTAAGAGTCTAATCTTAAAAAAATATCCAAAGATTATATATAATAGTCAAGATGTTAAAGATGTTAAAGCAGAAAACCCACCAACAATTATAGAAAATCCAAATTGGGTTATTTCTTTTTCCTCTTTAGTTAAACTATACGGGTTACCTAAATATGATGAAATTGATCCATCATTATTTTTTGCTCTAAGTTATATTCTGTTATTTGGGATAATGTTTGGTGACTTAGGACAGGGATTAGTTTTTGCACTACTTGGATTTGCTATTTATAAAAAAAGAATAAAATTTATTAAAAATAAAGATATATCCTATATTTTGATGTCTCTTGGATTGTCTTCGATGGTTTTTGGTATATTTTATGGAAGTTTTTTTGGATTGGAAGATTTGATACCTGCTTTAGTAATTAGGCCAATGGAAAATATAATGTTCTGGCTTGGTTTTACAGTGTTGATTGGAATTGTTTTATTAATCATATCAATGGTTTTAAATTTATTTAATGCTTTTAAAGATAAAAATTATACAGAAGCTTTATTTTCAGATAGTGGCTTAAGTGGTTTGATATTATATTTGTTTATGCTCAGCAATTTGGCTTTTTACGGATTTAAGAGCAGATTATTATTACCAGTACCATTTACAATATTTTTAGCTGTTATATTATTATTATTAATTTTCTTTAAGGAACCACTTGGAAATTTATTAATAGAAAAAAAATTTACTATTGATAAAAAAATTTCGGAATATATACTTGAGTCCATTTTTGAACTTTTTGATACAGTTTTAGGTTTTTTGAGTAATACTTTATCTTTTTTAAGGGTTGGAGCCTTTACATTAAATCATGTAGGTTTATCAATGGCGGTCATTATTCTATCTGAGATGATAAGCAATAATGCTGGAAGTCTGCTGGTGTTAATTGCTGGTAACATAGTTATTATGATTTTAGAGGGGGTTGTAGTAGGAATTCAAATATTAAGGTTAGAGTTTTTTGAGATTTTTGCAAAATTCTATAGCGGCACAGGTAGAGAATTTGAGCCGGTAGAATTTAAATAATCTTATTAAATATATTATAGGGGGAGAAATAAGATGATCTTTACATTATCATTATTTAGTTTATTGGTTACTATTTTTATAGGAGGAATAATTATGTTTAAGAAAACTAATAAGAAATGGTTAAATTATTTAATTTTAAGTATTAATTTGGTAGTATTATTAACTTTAGTGATTCTGGGTTCAAATTTCGCTCTGCCAGCAAAGGTATATGCTGCTGCAGATACAACTGTTAATTCCAATCCTAATTTAGGATTAGGACTTGGTTATCTTGCAGCAGGCCTTGCTGTAGGAATTGCTTCAATTGGAGCAGGTATTGCTGTTGGTATTGCTGGCTCAGCAGCTATAGGTGCTATTAGTGAAAAGCCTGAAATTTTAGGAAGGGCTTTAATTATTATTGGGTTAGGAGAGGGAATTGCAATCTATGGTTTAATAATTTCTATTATGATATTGGGAAGATTATAGGTGGTAGTTTATGAAAATATATAGTATAAGTGATAATATTGATACCAATATTGGTTTAAGGCTAGTTGGTATTAACGGGAAGGTAGTTCATGAAAAAGAAAAAGTAATAGAAGAAATTAATCGAGTCAAGAAGCAAAAAGATATAGGTTTAATATTAATCACAAGAAAATTGGCTAAATTAGTGCCTGATTTAGTTGATGAACTTAAACTTTCAGCAGGTCTGCCGTTAATTTTAGAAATACCTGATCGACATGTTGATCCTAATCAAGATCAGGAGTATATAACAAAATATGTTCAGGAATCTATAGGTATAAAAATTTAGTTTTATAGCTTAGCATAGAATACTCGATATATTTTATGCAGAGTAGACCGTGTGCATTTTAAAAGAAAACTCTGAGCAAATGAGGTGAAAAATGAGTGGATGTTGCAGAAAAAATAATGGCTATTAAAACTGAGATTATAGAAGAAGTAAAGGAAGAAAACACTAAAAGAATTGAAAAGAAAAGAGAAGAGCTAATAAAAAAGTATAATAGGTTTCAAAATAAATTAGAAAGCAAAAAAGAAAATATATTAAAATCTTATAAAAATAAGGCCGAACAGAAAAGGGAGCAAATAATATCGAGAGCAATACTGGAGAAGAAAAGTGATCGAAGAAAGAAATTAAATGAATGTATGAATAATTTCATTCAAGAATTAAAGAAAGAATTAGAAAATTTTACTGCAGAAAATGATTATTATTTGTTCATTTATAATTCTCTCAAAGAAGCGGTTCTTGAACTTCCCGATAATGAATTCATAGTTTTTATAAGAGCTAAGGATGAAAACTTGAAATCTGACTTAGAAAATCGTTTGCAGAAGGAAATGAATAATTATTATTTTGAAATTAAATTAACAGATAAAATAAAATCTGGTGGTTTTATTATTAAAACAAAAAATAAACAGCAATTACTTGAAAATACTTTTGCTGCTCTTATTGATTCATCCAGAGAAGAAATAGCTATTGAACTGAAAAAGAATATTCTGGCACAAAAGTAGGATAATTGTATTAGGAGTTGGTGAGAATGACGAAACAGGGTAGAATAACTTTTATAAATGGCCCGGTAGTTAAAGCAGAAAATATGACTGGCTATATTATGAGAGAGTTAGTTTATGTAGGAGAGATTAAATTAGTTGGAGAAATTATAGAACTTGATCGTGATCAGGCTACAATTCAAGTTTATGAAGAAACGAGTGGTATGAAACCTGGTGAACCTGTGTTTTCTACCGGTCATCCCCTTTCAGTTCAACTTGGACCGGGAATAATAGGGAATATTTTTGATGGTATTCAAAGGCCTTTACCATTTTTGGAAAAAAAGAGTGGCTCATTTATAAAAAGAGGTGTTAAAGTAAATTCTTTAAATCCGGAAAAAGAATGGGAATTAAAAATTAAAGTTGAAAAGGGAGACTACCTTAAGTCCGGACAGTTAATAGCTGAAATTGATGAAACTTCAGTTATTGTCCATAAAATTATGGTTCCCCCTGATAAAGAAGGAGAAGTTATTGAATTAGTACCTGATGGAAGATATTCTATTGAACACATTATTGCTAAAATAAAAGATAAAGAAGACAATATTTATGAAATAAAACTTTATCAGGAATGGCCAATTAGAAAAGCTCGTCCATATGAGGATAGATTAGAATTAAGTGAGCCATTATTGACTGGTCAGCGTGTTCTAGATACATTTTTCCCCATTGCTAAAGGTGGTACTGCCGCTATACCCGGGGGATTTGGTGCTGGGAAAACTATGACTCAGCATCAGCTGGCAAAATGGTCAGATGCAGACTTAATAATTTATATTGGTTGTGGTGAACGGGGAAATGAAATGACAGATGTTCTGGAGGAATTTCCCGAATTAACAGATCCAGAAACAGGTAAGTCTATGATGGAAAGGACAGTTTTAATTGCCAATACATCAAATATGCCTGTTTCAGCAAGAGAGGCAAGTATATATACAGGTATTACTTTGGGCGAATATTATCGAGATATGGGTTATAATATTGCAATAATGGCAGATTCTACTTCTCGCTGGGCAGAAGCTTTAAGAGAAATATCGGGCCGTTTAGAAGAAATGCCAGCTGAAGAGGGCTTTCCTGCTTATTTACCAACCAGATTAGCTGAATTTTACGAAAGAGCAGGTTATGTGAAAACTTTAGCTGGAGAAAGTGAAGGTTCAATAACATTAATTGGTGCAGTATCGCCTCCAGGGGCTGATTTTTCAGAACCAGTTACTCAAAATACTAAAAGATTTGTCCGCTGTTTTTGGGCGCTTGATAAATCACTTGCAGCTTCAAGACATTTTCCTGCAATAAATTGGCTTGATAGTTATAGTGAATATTTAAATGAACTGGAACCATGGTTTAAAAAAAATGTAAACCAGGAATGGCTTGATTTGAGAAATAGCGCTATGTCATTATTAAAAGAAGAATCACGACTGCAGGATATAGTTAAACTGGTTGGAGAAGATGTATTACCAGATAATCAACGTTTGATTTTAGAAATTGCAAGGTTAATAAAAATTGGTTTTTTACAGCAAAGTGCTTTTGATAATATAGATAAGTATTCAGATATCAATAAACAATATTGGATTTTAAAAGTTATTTTGCATTTGTATGATCAAGCTCAGCCTTTAGTAAAGAAAAACGTACCGATTAGTCAGCTTAAAAATAATAAATTGTTTAATAAGCTATTGCGATTAAAAAATACTGTTCCAAATGAAGAAATAGATAAGATTAAAGATTTTAAAAATGAGATTAGTGATTTTTATCAGCATCTTGCTGATAATTATTAAAACTAGTGGGGGAGTATAGTATATAATGTTAAAAAAAGAATATACTGGACTTGCTAATATTAATGGTCCTTTAATAGTTGTAGAAAATATTGATGATGTAGCCTATGATGAGATGGTACAGATAACAACACCTAATGGCGAAGTAAAAAAGGGTAGAGTATTACAGGTTAGTTCAAATAAAGCGGTTGTTCAAGTTTTTGAAGGTAGTACAGGTTTAAATATTAATGAAACTAGAGTTAAATTTTTAAAAGAATCAATGAAAGTAGCACTCAGTAAAGATATTTTAGGAAGAGTTTTTAATGGAGTTGGGGAGGCAACTGATGGTGGTGGTCAAATTTATTCTGAAAATAAATTTGATATTAATTCTAACCCAATTAATCCTTATTCAAGAAAGTATCCTCGTAATTATATTCAGTCTGGAGTTTCTGCAATAGATGGTTTAATGACTTTAATTAGAGGTCAGAAACTGCCAATTTTTTCTGGAAATGGTCTTCCCCATAATCAATTAGCTGCTCAGATAACCAGACAGGCAAAATTGGGTAAAGAAGACAAAAAATTTGCAGTGGTTTTTGTAGCGATGGGAATTAAACATGATGAAGCTAGGTATTTTATTAATAGTTTTGAAGAGAGTGGAGTTTTACAAAATGTAGTTATGTATGTTAATTTAGCTGATGATCCTTCAGTAGAAAGAATTATTGCTCCCAGGGTCGCGCTCACAGCTGCTGAGTATCTTGCATTTGAAGAAAATATGCATATTTTAGTTGTTATGACAGATATGACAAGTTATTCTGAAGCTTTAAGAGAATTATCCTCCAGAAGAGGAGAGGTTCCAGGACGAAAAGGATATCCAGGTTATCTTTATAGTGATTTGGCCAGTCTTTACGAAAGAGCAGGAATGTTAAAAGGAAGAGAAGGATCAATAACTCAAATTCCAATTTTAACTATGCCTAATGATGATATAACACATCCTATTCCAGATTTGACTGGTTATATAACAGAAGGTCAAATAGTTTTAGAACGAGATTTATTTCAGAGAGATGTTTATCCTCCAATTAATATTCTTCCTTCCCTTTCAAGATTAATGAAAGATGGTATAGGGTCTGAATATACTAGAGAAGATCATCCCGATATTTCAAGTCAATTATATGCTTCTTATTCTCATGTTAAAGAAGTTAAATCTTTAGCTTCAGTGATTGGAGAAGATGAACTTTCAGAATTAGATCAAAAATTTCTTGAATTTGGTAGTAAATTTGAAAAGTTATTTCTTGATCAAGATAAAGATACTAATCGAGATATTGAAGAAACTCTTGACTTAGCTTGGGATTTAATATCTGATCTTCCAGAACATGAATTAGATAGAGTGTCTGAGGAAATGCTCGATAAATATTATAGGAGGAAAGATGAAGATGGAGAAACTTAAAATATCTCCAACTAAAAGCAATCTATTATCTACAAAAAGTTCACTTGAATTAGCTGAAGAGGGTTATGAATTGCTTGATAAAAAAAGGAATGTTTTAATCAAAGAGATGATGGAACGAATAGATGAGGCTAAAGAAATACAGTCCCAAATTAATCAGTACTTTTATAATGCTTATGAAGCGTTGCAGATTGTTGATATTACTCAGGGCATCAAAACGGTAGAAGAGATAGCAGCTGGGATTGATTTAATAGATAATTTAAAAATTAGATCTTATAGTGTAATGGGAGTTGAGATTCCGGAGGTAGAAGAATTGTCTCAGGAAATATCTCCTCACTATAGTTTTTATAAAACTAATCTTGCACTAGATAGAGCTTATAAAAATTTCCATAAAGTTGTTGATCTAATCAGTAGGCTTGCTGAAATTGAGACTTCTGTTTACAGATTGGCAACCTCAATTAAGAAAACACAGAAAAGAGCTAATGCATTAGAAAATATTTTAATACCACGCTATGAAAATACAGTAAAATTTATTGAAGAAAGGCTTGAAGAAAAAGAGAGAGAGGAATTTTTTAGAATTAAACTGTTTAAAGAAAAAATATAAATTAAAACCTCTCTTCGTTTAAGAGAGGTTTTAGTTTATTAAAATTCTTTTGTTTCAGCTAATATTGTTATTTTGGGTGCTTGGGCGAAGTTCATTTGATTTTAATGGAAGAATATAATAGTAAAAAAAGACATTCAGAAAAATATATTTTAAAACTCTATTTTTTGCAGGAAAAATGATTTTTAAATAGAAAAAAGAATTTAATGAAAAGAATTAATAAAAATTTAATCAGGATAAATACTAAAATTCAGCCGTAGTAAGACTAATTGCTTTTCTGAATGAATGGTAGTATTTAAGACTGAGACTTAAAGTAGGCTCAAATATCTCTCGATTAGAGTAAAAAGAAAAACTAAAAAAAGTGAGAATTAAAGAGATAATCTTAATTTAATAAGGGAGATTGATAAGGATGTTTAATAATAAATTTTTTCAAATAGCATTTGGTATTTTATTAGTCCTGTTAATAATATTTCTAGCTAGTCAGGTTCCTTATATTATGGAACCAATTTCAAGTGTATTATCGTTATTAATACTTCCAATATTACTGGGTGGCTTTTTATATTATCTATTACGGCCTCTTGTTAGATTTTTTGCAGAGAGATTAAGTAGTAGGTCTTTTGCTATTATATTTAGTATATTTTTAGTAATTTCGTTTCTGGCCCTAATTTTTTATTTTGGGGGAAGCATTATTTTTAATGAGATTAGAGAATTAACAAAATATTATTCGATAAATTATGAACTGATTATAAAGAATTTAAATAAATTAAAGAATTTTGATAATGTTAATTTAGATTTTTTGCAAGAATTTAATATTCAAGAGAGAATAATCAATTTTGCAAATGAATTATTGAGCAGACTTACAAGATATAATTATACAGGTGCTTTTTCATCTATTACAAATTTTGGTATGATTATAATTCTTATTCCTTTTGTCTTATATTATTTGCTCAAGGATGATGAAAAAACATATCAAAAAATCTTAAATATTTTTCCAGAGGATAAGCAAGAGAGAGCAGATAAGATTGGTCATGAAATAGACCAGGTACTTGCGACTTTTATAGGGTCACAATTATTGGTAGCACTAATTTTAGGAATTTACATGTTTGCTGCATTTTTAATAATTGGTCTGCCAAATGCGCTTGCCTTGGCACTAATAGCTATGGTATTATCATTAATTCCGATGCTTGGTCCGATCTTAGGAATATTACCTGCCTTATTTGTGGCTTTAACTAAAACTTATGCATTAGTTATTGGTGTTTTGGTTGTCTTAGCTACAGCTCAATATTTAGAAGGAAATTGGATCAGACCATTAGTGCAAGGAAAAAGTCTTGAAATTCATCCTTTGATTGTAATATTTATTGTGTTAATTGCAGTTTATTTATTTGGTTTTTTAGGTGCACTATTTGCAGTTCCCATTTATGTGGTATTAAGAATTTTAGTTAAAAATTTAGTGATAGAAAAATAATAAAATCGCAAATATAACAAAATAATGTAGTAGGTCCTGTAATGTTTTTCTAGAGTTAATTATCCAAATATTATAAATTATCAATTTAATATGCAGGAATATAAAGTAAAAGCTTGAATTATTATACTAATATACATTATCAATAAAAGGAGAGGTGATAAGTTTGTTTGGAATATGGTCTATTGTTCCTCCATTAGTTGCGATTGGACTGGCCATTTACACCAAAAGAGTATTGATTTCATTGTTTATTAGTATTTGGGTAGGGGGATTGATCTATGCTGGTGGTAATCCTTTTGCAGCAGTTGCTCTAACTTTTACTTGGATGAAAGATGTTATGACAGATCCCTGGAATGCTCGCTTTATTGCATTGACAGCGCTATTGGGTGCAGGTGCTGCCTTTATGTTTAAAATTGGTGGTTCATATGCTCTTACAAAAGCTCTAGAGAAAAAATTGACTAATCGACGTCGAGCTCAGATGTTAGGCTGGGTATTAGGTATAGTTGTTTTCTTTAATGATTATGTTAACTCTGTAATTGCTGGAAATGCATCAAAAGATATTAATGCTAAATATAACGTATCTCGTGAAAAATTAGCTTATATTCTTGATGCAACTGCAGCACCAATGGCGACAATTGGTCCTGTTTCTGACTGGATTGGTTTTCAAGTATCCTTAATAGCAGCAGCTTTTGCTTCAATTAGTCTGGTGGGAGCGAAACCATATTTTGCTTTTCTTAAATCAATTCCCTGGAATTTTTACAGTATATTATCTTTAATTGCTGTACCAATGATAATTTGGGGTAAAGATTTTGGTCCAATGGCTAAAGCGGAGTTGCGGGCAATGCGGACTGGTAAACTGATTGCGGATGATGCTACTCCTCTTTCATCTGTTGAAAATGACCTCGGTGAACCAGTTAGACCGGATAGTGCGAATATCTGGTATTTTGTTACACCACTAGTTACTTTGGTCGGAGTAGGTATCTGGGCCCTTTGGTATACAGGTGGTGGACCAGCAGGGAAACCAGTGATGGATGCTCTGGCAGATACTGATGTTTCAATTGCATTAACTTGGGCTGCCTTTGCAATGACTTTTGTTGGTATTATATTTGCTTTCAAACAAAAGATGAGCTTTTCTGAGATTGAAGAAACAATGCTGGCTGGTTTTAGGACGATGTTACCAGCTTTAGTGATTATTGTACTGGCCTGGTCGATAGGTACAGTAACTGATGTATTAGGTACTGCAGATTTTGTTGTAGGTCTAACCGAAGGTTGGATGACAGCAGGAATCTTACCGTTTTTAATTTTTGTAATCTGTATGTTTATGTCTTTTGCAACTGGAACTTCCTGGGGAACGATGGCTATTATGACACCTATTGGAATTCCTTTGGCTTATGAAATTGGTGGATTGCCTTTAGTACATATTATAATTGGAGCAGTTTTTGCTGGCGCGATTTTTGGAGACCATTGCTCACCTATTTCTGATACTACTGTAATGGCTTCTATTTTTGCTGGTTCTGATCATATTGCTCATGTTAAAACCCAGATTCCTTATGCATTAATACCCGCTGGTATTGCCGGTGTCTTATATTTATTTTCATCTCAAATTCAGACTGGAATCGTTCTTTTATTGATTGGAATTGTGGCCCAATACTTTATCTTTAAATGGGTCGGTAATTACTATCAAAAGAAGAACTTTACAGCAGAGGAAATTGAAGCTCTTAATAATAAAGAAATTTTTGATATGGAGCAGGTAGGATTTTAGATATATGAAGATAAAACCTCATTTCTTAATTGAAGTGAAGTTTTATCTAAAAATGGTTTACTAGCTATAAAATAAAGCCCTAAGGAAAATCCCTTAGGGCTTTATTAATTGTTAAAACCAAATTTATGAAAAATTTTTTATAATTCATCTGTTAATTCTTTTACACTTTCAAAAACATAATCAGGTAGTTGTGTTTTAACATCTTTAAGATCAGTCGCCTTGGTTTCTCCGCTTAAAACAAGTATGCCGGTTATTTTAGTGTCATGAGCCATCTTCATGTCCGTGTATAATCTATCCCCTACCATCGCCAAAGATGAACGAGGAACATTAAATTTATCAGCTATATATTCAACCATAATGTCATTTGGTTTACCAACAACAAATGGAGTTTCTCCTGTAGATGCTTCTAGAAGGCTGATCATAGCACCACAGTCAGGCATAGATTGATTATCACCAAGAGGACAGACTAAATCTGGATGTGTGGCAATATAATTAACACCGCTATTGATTAGTTTATGAGCATCCCATAATTTTTGATAGGTTAAAGTTGTATCAAAACCCAATACAAGATAGTCAACTTTCTCTGCTGTGTTTTCAACAATATTGAAATTATATTGTTCGATATTTTCTTTTAAAGATTCAGTACCAACAACATAAACATTTTTTTCTTCGTTTTCTGCCATTTTAGCTAGGTAGGCTGCAGTTACTTCACCTGAAGTGACAATTTTGTCTAATGACACTTCAATTCCTAAAGCTTTTAGTTTCTCCTGATAGTCATGGGAATTTTTAGAAGAGTTATTAGTTAAAAAAATGTAATCACTACCCAATGATTCTACTTTTCTCAAGAAAGTAATAACACCTTCAATCAATTCATCACCTAGGTAAATTGTTCCATCCATATCAAGTATAAATAATTTAATCTCATTTAGTTTCTTCATTTTATTGTCCCCCTGAAGATAAATTGAAGGGTAGAGAATATTCTCTACCCTTCATTATTGTTGCTATTAAAAAGATTAACTAAGTTAAGATTCTAGTTACCAAATAGCTCAGTATAATCTTCTAGAACTTGATTTGCCTTATCTGTTGCTTCTTCAAGTGCTTCTTCTGGTGATAAGACACCAGTAAAGGCTTGTTCAACAGCTGTATCAGTAATGTTTCGTATTTCCACGAAGTTACCAAGTAGGACACCGTTGGAAGCTGGAGTAGCAACTCCACTTAAGACCTGCAAGAAAGCTGTAAGATAATTTGGTTTTTCACTAAACCAACGATTATCCATTAATTGTTTAACTGCACTATTAGTGGAAGGGAAATAGCCAGTATCTTTATGCCATTGGATAGTAACATCTGTTCTATTTAGAAACTTAAAGAACTCGACTACAGCTTGGTATTCTTTATCATCATGACCCTGCATAACCCATAAGGATGCACCGCCGATAACAGAGTTACCAATTCCTTGCCCTTCAAATCTAGGTAGGAAAGAAGTTCCAACTTCAAAGTCAGCAGTTTTTTCCATAGAGCTTAAAGAAGAAGTTGATTGAATTAACATAGCTACTTCTCCTGCTAAGAAATCTTGGTTAGCTGAATATTCGCGACCGCCATATGCAATGACGTTCTTTTCAACAAGGTCAGTCCAAGTTCCTAAAACATGTTTACCGAAATCGCTGTTTAAATATATTTCAGTTGCTCTAGCATCGCGACCGTTCATATTATTTGCATAAGGTTGGTTATGATAAGCAAACATCTGCTCCATAATCCAGGCTGGCCAGCCAAAAGAAAGCCCGTGGTTTGCAGCACCACTTTCAATTAACTTTAATCCCATTTCTTCAACATCTGCCCAAGTTTCTGGAGGTGAATCTATACCAGCTTTAGCAAAAGCATCTTTGTTGTAATAAAGCATGGCAGTAGAGGAGTTAAATGGCATAGAATAAAGTTTGCCATCAACACTATAATAATTTAAAATAGGTTGGATTACACTACCAAAATCAATTTGGTCACCTACGATTTCATGAACAGGTACAATTGCTTGACTATCTAACATAGTTTGTGTACCTACTTCATAAACTTGAATAATATGAGGTGGATTTCCAGCTCTTACAGCAGAAATTCCCTGTGTAAGTGTTTCAGCATAACTACCTGTAAACTGTGCATTAACCTTAATATTTGGATGCTCTGCATTAAAATTATTTACAATTCTTTCTACTGCTGCTGTTCTACCACCACTCATTGCATGCCAGAATTCAATTTCAATTACTTCAGCAGATACAGACATTGAACCAATTAGTAAAAGACTAAATAAAGCTACCAAAAAAATAATTTTTTTTCTCATTAGTGATCTCAGGATACCAAACTTGGCAAACTGAGATTTGACACCTCCTTTAAAATTTAAGAATCTATCAAACAAAATCTCTAACTATTTTTACTTGAACTTTCACCTCCTAAAGTAATAAATTATGAATCATTAATACTTTATTTATCCTGCTGTAAGGCGAAACCTTCAACCAGGCTTTTTTGTAAGGTTAGATAGACAACTAAGGGTGGAATAACCCCAATAATTAAAGCAGCCATAATCACATTCCATTCTGGCTGTGCATCAGAAGGAATCAACATTTTTAAACCAATCTGGACAACTCTAACGCGTTCACTATTAGTTACTACTAATGGCCATAGATACTGATTCCAGACCCAGATAAATTCTATTGTAAAAAGGGCGACTATATTACTTTTAGATAAAGGAAGTAAAATAGACCATAAAAAGCGCATCGGTGTAATACCATCAATTAAGCTTGCTTCAAGTAATGAATGTGGTATCGTCATATAGAATTGCCTAAATAGTAATACCCCAGTTGCACTGGCAAAGAAAGGAACGGTTAGTGCATAATAGCTATCAAGCCAATTCAGATTGTCCATTAATTGATAAGTAGGAACAATACGGATAGGCAAGGGTAGCATATGAGTAATTAAAATAATTAAAAATAATATATTTTTTCCTTTGAAATTACCAAAATAAGTGAAAGCAAAAGCGGCACAAATTGAAAGAACTATTTTTCCTAAAGCAGTTACAATGGAAATGAATCCACTATTTAATAGTAATCTTCCCATATTGGAGCTGACCCATGCTTCTCTGTAATTATTTATTAAATTGCTCCCAAATCTTAACTGGGGCGGAGAGGTATATACTTGATTAACGTCCAGTGTACTTACCAGAAATGCATAAACAATAGGGAAGGCAATCAAAGATACTGATATTATTAAGAATAAATGCAAAAATAATCTGCTGACTTTAATTTTTTTCATTTCATCTGCTCCTCTATATTATTGATAAAAGACTTTTTTTCCGGCATATTTGAACTGGAAAATTGTTATCCCAGCAACAATTACAAATAAAATTATTGATTGAGCAGATGCATAGCCAGTCCGCATACTTAAAAAAGCATCTCTAAACAATTTATAAGTTACAATATCTGTTGCTCGGGCTGGTCCACCTTTTGTTAAAACATCAACTATTCCAAAAGTTAAAAAGAAAACCTGGAGTGTATTCATAATAAGTAAGAAGAATGTTATAGGTGATATGAGGGGGAAAGTAATCTTCCAAAATTTAATAAAAGGATTTGCGCCGTCAATTTCAGCTGATTCCAAGAGTGAAGGAGAAACATTCTGTAAGGCTGCAATAAAGAATATGAAATTATAGCCTAACATACGCCAACTGGATGCTATAATTAGTAATATAAAAGCGGCTGATCCACTATTGACCCAGTTAAATTCAAAACCTGTTAATAATTGAATGTAATAAGACATAATACCGACATTTGGATGCATTAATACACCCCAGATGATGCCTGAAAAAGCAAAAGAAAAAGCAAAAGGCCAGATTAAAAGACTTTTGTAAATCTTTACTCCTCTAATATTTTTATTGGTTAGAACTGCTAAAAGAAGTGAAAATGAAATAGAAATGAAAACTGTTATAGCGGTAAAAATTAGAGAGCGACCTAAACTATTCCAATATGTTTCAGAAGTCAATAATCGCGCAAAATTCTCTAACCCAACAAATATTTGCCGGTTACCAAATGGTGTTGAACGAAAGAAACTTAAGTATAGTGATTCAAGTGAAGGGTAAATCAAAAAAGTAATAACAATAATAATAGATGGTGATAATAATAGATAAGCTAGGAAATTATATTTCTTTGAAAATTTGCTCTGCATTAATTAAATCCTCCTTTTTTAAATGCAAATAAAAAACCTATCTAACACAGTTTTATTAAGTATTAAAAAGGCTGTTTATTTTGAACACTAGTAAATATTTTATTGAGATTAGCACAATTATTATATTACTTTTTTTATTAATTGTCAATTAAGTAAGACAATTTGCAAAACAATTATTAGTCAACTTATTTTTGCTTTGTTTCTAGCTTTTTTTTGTTTTTGCGTGTTAATCATAATTAATATATAATGAAGGTATCTATTAAAGGAGGCATTTTTTATGCAGAAAGAGATTCTTGAGATCATTAAAAACAGATCATTAGAACAGTATCAGAAAGTAATAGCCTTGGCCAGAGCGGCTGAGAATAGCCTGGATGTGCTAGATTTAAGTATAAATGAAAAACAGCATTTAAATGAGGGAATTATTTGCGATTTGAAAGAAGGAAATGCTCCTTTTAGGCCACGCTATAATCTAGTAGATTTTGAAAAATTCATGCAGCAGGGGAGCGACTTTCTTGAGTTAGATCCACCTCGTAATTTGCAGGAAGCAATTAATAGTCTTTTAATTTTGTATAAACATATCCCTTCTGTTACAACATTTCCTGTTTATCTTGGTAATATTGATAAACTATTAAATCCTTTTATTGAAGATGAATCTGAAGCACTTGCCTTAATAAAATTATTTTTAACACATATTGATCGCACTTTGACTGATTCTTTTGTCCATGCAAATATTGGGCCAGAAGAGACAAAAGCAGGTAGACTAATTTTACAAGCTGAAAGAGAATTAGAAAATCCGGTCCCTAATCTTTCATTAAAGTATAGTCAAGAGCTAACTGCCGATGCATTTGCCGTGGAGGCGGTCAAAACAGGGCTAGCTGTTTCTAAACCATATTTTGCTAATCATGAAATGTTTGTAAATGATTTTGGTGAAAAATATGGCCTGGCCAGTTGTTACAATGGATTGCCGATTGGAGGAGGAAGTTTTACTTTAGTAAGACTTAATTTGAAAGCATTGGCAGAAAAAGCTGTCAGTAGAAAAGAGTTGCTAGAGGAAAAATTGCCTCAAACAGTTAGGATAATGTTAAGTTTGATGGATAAAAGAATTCGCTTTCTAGTGGAAGAAAGTGGTTTTTTCAGATCGAATTTCTTAGTGCAGGAAGGGTTACTTAATCTCAAAAGATATACTGCTATGTTTGGCATATTTGGTTTGGCTGAAGCAGTAAATCATTTTATGAAAAAAGAAGGTAAAGAGCTAAGATATGGTCAGTCAGAATTGGCAGATGAATTAGGATTACAAATTATTGAGAAAATAGCTGAGCAAGTTGCTGGACATAAGAATAAATATTGTTCCGTTTCTCAGCAAAAGTTTCTTTTACATGCACAATCAGGGATTGGACCAGATGAGGATACAACACCAGGTTGCCGGATTCCGATTGGAGAAGAACCTGATATCTATGAACATATTTTACAGGCAGGTCAATTTCATAGTTACTTTCCGACTGGTGTGAGTGATATTTTTGCATTTGCTAGGACAAACAAAAGGAACCCAGCAGCAGTGCTAGATATTATTAAAGGAGCAATGCAGTCTGGGTTAAGAATGTTTGCTTTTTATACAAAGGATAGTGAGTTAATAAGAATAACCGGTTATCTCGTAAAGCGCTCAGAGATGGAGAAACTTAAAAAAGGTAAAGCTGTTTTGCGTGATACAACTTTACTTGGGGTAGAAACAATGGAAAATCAGGATCTTGCTGGGCGAAAGGAAAGATGAAATGCAAAGGCAAAGTAAGAAGAAGAAAGAAGTTATAGTAAATAAAATTATACCTTTTAGTTCAGTAGATGGTCCTGGAAATAGGACAGTGATTTTTTTACAAGGGTGTAATTTTGATTGTCTATATTGCCATAATCCAGAGACAATTAATATCTGTAATAATTGTGGTAACTGTCTAGCCGTATGTCCAAAAGGTGCACTTACTATTAATGAAAGAGATCAAGTTAGTTGGCAAGAAGAGTTATGTATTGCATGTGACAAATGTTTAGAAGCCTGTTTGCGAGATAGTTCACCCCGCGTAAAAATAATGGGTCTAGAAGAGATAATTAGGAAAGTAAGAAAATTAAAGCCGTTTATCTCAGGGATAACTGTTTCAGGGGGTGAAGCGACCTTACAGACTGATTTTTTAACAGATTTATTTAGAGAAGTTAAAAAATTAGGATTAAGTAATTTTTTAGATACTAATGGTTCGGTTCTGTTGGAAGATAAACCGCTCTTATTAGAGAATCTCGATATGGCAATGATTGACTTTAAATCGTTTAAATCAGCTGAGCATAGAAGACTGACAGGTTTGGATAATATTAATGTAATGAAAAATGTCAAGTTTATGGCCAAAGTTGATAAGTTATATGAGGTAAGGACAGTGATTGTACCTAATCTGCTAGACAACTATTTTAATGTAGATCAAATAAGCAAATTATTGGCTGGACTTGACTCGAAAATAAGGTATAAATTGATTAAGTACAGGGCAATGGGTGTTAGGAAAGAAAAGTTAGAAAGTATTTCTCCTGAGCAAGAGTATATGTTAGAATTGGTATCTATTGCTGAGAAAAATGGTTGTCAAAATGTTGTTTTAGTATAAAATAATTAAATTATAAAGGAGCAATTATAATGAATATTCGCACTAGAAAATTAGTTTGGTCAAGTTTTTTTATTATATTAGGTATTATTTTTCCACAAATTATACATATGCTAGGTGGTCAGATGTTAAGCAGTTGGATATCACCGATGCATATTCCTGTTTTGCTGGCAGGCTTAACGCTTGGTCCATTATGGGGTTTAATAGTTGGGGTTGTTACTCCTCTTTTTAGTACTTTTTTAACTGGTATGCCGCCGATGATGCCACCTATTTTCTTTATGATGGCATTTGAGTTAGGTGCATATGGACTGTTAAGTGGGTTTCTTTACTCTAAACTAAGGAAAAATATTTTTATTTCATTAATTATTAGTATGTTAGTGGGAAGAGTGGCTTTTGGTTTTGCACTTTTAATTGCTGGCCCGGTATTTGGATTTAACCCACCTTTCTGGATGTTTATGCAAGGAGTAGTTGCTTCTGCGGTTCCGGCGGTCATTATTCAGTTGCTTTTCCTACCGCTCTTTGTAGAAAGGATCAGACCAGTTAAACAATTTAGTGAAAATATGAGAACAGTTGGATCTGATAGTAAATGGGTCTAGAAAAAATAAATACAATATTTTTAGATGTTGATGGAACAATGACTGATGGAAAACTATATATTGATAATCATGGTAATGAAATGAAGGCTTTTGATGTAAAAGATGGCATGATTGTTTTTGTTGCATTGAGAGCTGGTCTGGATGTAATAATTATTACTGGAAGAAAATCAAAATTAGTTGATATTAGAGCTGCTGAACTTGGTATTAAAGATGTTTATCAAGGAATTGGTGATAAGGTAAGTAAAGTTGATGAAATTTTAATTGAAAAAAAGATTAGCTATCAAAATATATGTTATATCGGTGATGATATTAATGATTTAGAGGTAATAAAAAGAGCAGGTTTTGCTGCTTGTCCTCGCGATGCAGCAAGTCAGGTAATTAAAGAAGTAGATATGGTTTCAAATAATGATGGTGGAAATGGTGCTGTACGAGAGATAGTTGAACATATTTTAACTGAAAAAGGTTTGATGTAAGGAGCTGACCTTTACTGCTAATACGTGGTAAAGGTCTTTTATGTTAAATTATGTAAAATATTTAAATAATTAGCAGGAAAATGGAATTAAATAGCGAATATATAATAAGAATACTGAATATTAGATTATTTTGAGAGGATGATTGGGGTGAAAAAGCTAACTGATTTAAAAAAGTTTGAGTATCCTTTTCCTGCAAAAGTAAAAAAACTATTTTCTGAAATATATTACAACAATTATGCAATCTTTATAATTAGTAAAATAGATGACGAAAAAATTTTAAAGAAAAGATGCGAAGAACTCGAGTATATGGTTGCTGGTTATTTTCAAGACAAATTTGGCTTTCTGAAAGATAATTTTACTAATGATTATGTTATTCGGGAAGTTTATCTTCTATTAATAGTTGATTTTGAGGTTGAAGTAAAACTCAGAAAAGATATTGAGAAAGATTTATTTGTATGTAAAAAATATGTAATTTTATATGAAAAAAATAAAACTATGAAAGAGCATTTAATTGATTTTGCGCTTTACAGGTCTTTAACTGATTTAAGGGAGAATGATAATTTTGTGAAGGAAACAGAAATAAAAAAAGAAACACTTATTTTTCGACAGGATGCAAAGTTAATAACATTTTTGGGGCAAGATAAAGTACTATTTTTGAATCCAAAAGATATTGCATCTATGTGGTATACTTGGTTTTGCGATAAATAAAAATTTTTCTAAATATAAAATCTAAAAAAACCTAAATATAAAATTATTTGACAAAAAAATTTTTTTCAAATATAATAAAATTAATAAATGAATATTCAATTTAATTGGTGTGTTACTGATTGAGCAGGCATAAACCAGGTGAAAGAGGACAATCTATCTTTACCTGGTTTTTTTAATTGGGTATCTAATTAGAAGGAGGCAGGAATGGCTGACAATATTACTTATGTTATTAATAAAGTTTTAAATAATAATGTGATTCTTGCCAGTAAATATGAAAGTAAACAGGAAGAAGTTCTAGTTGGTAAAGGGCTTGGCTTTGCAAAAAAGCAAGGACAACGAATCGGGATTGATCCTGCTATAATTGAAAAGTCATTTATAGCATATGATGAAAAAAATAAAAAGGATTATTTTCAGTTAGTTAATGACCTTGATGGTAATGTAATAGGACTCTGTGAAGAAATAATATTAATGGCAGAAAATAAATTAGGTAATTTAAACTCTCATATACATATTGCTTTAACTGATCACATTGGTTTTGCTATTGAGAGGTTAGAAGCAGATTTAAAAGTAAATAATCCCTTTTTGGAAGAAATCAAAGTATTGTATAATGAAGAGTATAAAGTAGCATTCCAAGTAGTACATATTATAAATAAGAGATTAAAAGTACAACTCCCAGAATCAGAGATTGGTTTTATAACAATGCATTTTCATGCTGCAAGACAAAATAAAGTAGTGAAGGATACGGTGCGTTATACATCTTTATTGAAGGATTTAATTGAAATGGTTGAAATTGGACTGAATATTAAATTAGAACCTGGTGAACTAAGTTATATAAGGTTGCTAAATCATTTTAGATTTAGCATTGATAGAATTACTAATGATAAGAAAGTTACTAATCCATTATTACCTAAGATCAAAGAAGAGTTTGTTTCGTCTTATAGACTGGCAAGTAAAATTGGAACTGAAATCGAAAATAGACTAGGTGTCTATCCAGGTGAAGCTGAAAAAGGCTATATTGCTTTACATTTGCAAAGATTAAAAAATAATATTTAAGTGTGTAACTGTTAAATCAGGCATAAACTTATTGAGGATTTCTTAATCCTTAGTGAGTTTATGCTTTTTTTCTTATAGATGTTTAGTGGATTTCTTTGTTAAAAAAAGGAGGGCTTTAAAGAATGAGAAAATTTTTAGGACAATTGCAACGTATTGGTAAAGCTTTAATGCTTCCAATTGCAGTTTTGCCAGCAGCTGCTTTGTTGTTAAGGTTGGGTGCAGGTGATGTACTGGACATTCCATTTGTGATGGCAGCAGGTGATGCTATTTTCAGCAATTTGGCAATACTGTTTGCAATAGGTGTTGCTGTTGGAATAGCTCATGATGGAAGTGGAGCAGCAGGTTTGGCTGGGGTAGTTGGTTATTTTGTACTGACAAATGGTGCAAAGGCAATTGATAGTGAAATAAATATGGGGGTATTGGCTGGTATTATTGCTGGTCTAACCGCGGGTGCATTATATAACCGCTACCATGATATTAAACTACCTGATTATCTAGGATTTTTTGGGGGAAAACGATTTGTACCAATTGTAACTGGAGCAGCTTGTGTTGTTTTAGCTGGCATTTTTGGTTATGCCTGGCCTCCAATCCAGTTAGGAATTCATAGTGTTGGTAATTGGTTAATTGGGGCAGGTTCTTTAGGGGTAGCAGTTTATGGATTTCTCAATCGTTTACTTATACCATTAGGCTTACATCATGTACTTAATAGCTTTATTTGGTTTGTTTTTGGTGAGTTTACCAATGCGGCAGGTGAAGTAGTTACAGGTGACCTTTCTCGTTTCTTTGCGGGGGATCCTTCTGCTGGAATATTTATGGCAGGCTTTTATCCAATTTTTATGTTTGGCCTTCCTGCAGCAGCATTGGCTATGTTTCATGCAGCAAAACCTGAAAATAAGAAAGCTCTTTCCGGAGTATTTATGAGTCTGGCTTTAACTTCATTTTTAACTGGAATCACTGAACCAATCGAATTTAGTTTTATGTTTCTAGCACCAATTTTATATCTTATTCATGCTCTATTAACCGGAGCTTCATTGGCTTTGACATATTTATTTGGTATTAAACATGGTTTTGGGTTTTCAGCTGGTGCAATTGATTATTTCTTAAACTTTGGTCTAGCTTCAAAGGCGTTATTGTTGATTCCATTAGGAATTGTAGCCTTTGTAATATATTATTTCCTATTTAAGTTCTTTATTGAGAAATTTGATATAGCTACACCTGGTCGCTTTGGAGCAGAAGGCGTTGGGGCTGGTATGGATATTATGCCAGAATCACAAAGAAGTAATCAAAGCCAAAATTCTGATACAGCAAGTTCAGATAGTCAAGAATCTTTGCGAGCACGTAAATATATAGATTATTTAGGTGGAGCAGAAAATATTAAAAAGTTAGATGCATGTATTACCAGATTACGCCTTGAAATTGAAGATAATGAAAAAATTGATGAAGAAGGGTTAAAAAAATTAGGTGCTTTGGGTGTTATGAAATTAACAGCACATAATGTTCAAGTAGTAGTTGGTACCAGAGCAGAAATGATAGCAGACCAAATTAAAAAAGAATTAAAATAAAGGTAGAAATAATTGCCGGAGGGGTAACCCTTCGGCCCATTTAATGGAGGTAAAGTAATGATTACGCGAATATTAGATGCAAAACCTTCACAGATGCTACAAATGAGTAAAAGTGAGCTTTTAGAAAGTATTAAATTATCTGAAGGTAGAGTGATTGCCAGTGAAGTTATTGGCAAAAAGCCACTTTTTCAACAGGTAAGTAATTCAGAATTAGCAACTGCCTTTGGGGCAGATATTATTTTATTAAATATGTTTGATGTACACAATCCCTTTTTTGCTAATATAACGGAAAATATCTCAGGTAGTGTTGTACATAAAATCAAGAAATTATGCGGCTGTCTGGTTGGGTTAAATCTGGAGCCGGTTGATGATAATATGAGTGAGTTAAGAAGTATTCCTGTAGGTAGAAGGGCAAGTCTAGAAACAGTGGCTAAGGCAATTGAACTAGGATTTGATTTTATCTGTTTGACCGGGAATCCTGCTACGGGTGTATCTAATCAAGCAATCCTAGAGACAATTAGAAAGCTACCAAATGAGGTTAAAGAAAAAATTATAATAATGGCCGGAAAAATGCATATGTCAGGTGTAATTGATGATAATCTTGACCAACTGATGCTAGAACACTTGATAAAGGTAGGTGCTGATGTTATCCTTTTACCTATGCCAGGCACAGTGCCAGGCATAACTATAGAAGACCAGAAAAGGTTAACAAGACAAATACATCAAGCAGGAGCCTTGGTTATGAATACTCTTGGTACATCACAAGAAAGTGCAGATCCAGAGACTATAAAACATATTGCAATATCTAGCAAAATGGCAGGGGCTGATTTGCATCATATTGGAGATGCTGGTTATAGTGGGATTGCTATTTTAGAAAACATTATGACTATGTCTATTGCAATTCGGGGTAAAAGACATACCTATAAAAGAATGGCTATTTCGGTAAACCGTTAGTAACAATGAGGAGATGATCTTATGTTTAATTTATTCAATTTTGGAGATGAAAAAACAAATTCTATAATTATTAAATCACCTTTTAATGGAACAATTATTCCTATTGAAGAAACACCAGATCCAGTTTTTTCTCAAAAAATGGTGGGAGACGGATTTGCCATTGAACCTACTGATGAGTACTTACAAGCCCCTGTGCAGGGTGAAATAATTCAATTGTTTTCAACTCATCATGCTTTAGGTATAAAAACTCCGGAAGGATTGGAAGTATTGATTCATTTAGGAATAGATACAGTTGAATTAGCTGGTGCTGGTTTTAAAGCTTTGGTAGAAGAAGGAGAAAAGATTCAAGTAGGGGATAAGTTAATTGAAATCGATTGGCAACTAATTGCTAAGCGAGGAAAATCGAAAATTTCTCCAGTGGTAATTACAAACATGAAAAGTGTTGAGAAAATCAAATTTCATGCAAATGGTCCAATAATGGCTGGAGAAGATGTTTTAGAGGTAATTATAAAAAAATAATAGTAGCAGGTGATTTTTGATGAAAATAGGTGTAATTGGACTTGGCAATATAGCTCAAAAGGCATATCTTCCTGTTTTAGGTGTTAGAGCAGACATAGAGTTGGTTCTGGCCACTAGGAATGAATCTGTTCTTAATACATTAGGTCGGAAATATAAAACTGGGCATCTGCTAACAGATCTGGATGATTTAATTGCAAGTGGAGTTGAGGCAGTTTTCGTGAATGCTGCTACAGTCGCCCATTTTAAAATTGTTGAAAGACTATTAGAAAATAAGATTCATGTATATGTTGATAAACCCGTTGCCTACCATCTGCATGAAGTGAAACACCTAGTAAAATTGGCTGAAAAAAATAAGCGGAATTTGATGGTAGGTTTTAATCGGCGTTTTGTGCCTATGTACCAGGAATTAAAAGAAACAAAAAATAAAAATTTTATTTTAATGGAAAAAAACCGTACTTTTACCCCTGGTTCAATCCGAGAAGTAGTTTTTGATGACTTTATTCATGTTGTTGATACGATTCGTTATTTGGGTGATTTTAAAGAAAATTTTGATTTTGAAATTGATTATATATTAGAGGATAATTTTTTAAAAAGAATTATGCTTACTTTACGCCAACAAGGAAGAGTGGCAATTGGCATTATGAATCGAGATAGTGGTATTACAGAAGAACAGGTCGAAGTAATGGGTTTTAAAGAAAAGAAAATTGTCCGGGAGTTAACCGAGATAGAATATTATAAGGATGATCAAATTTCAAAAAAGAGAGCAGAAGCCTGGCAGCCAATGCTTTATAACCGAGGTTTTCATAATATAATAAGTAATTTTATTGAACTAGCAAGAGATAATAAAATAAAAGGACAGATTAGTGAAGATGCATTTGAAACACATCGCATCTGTGAAATGATTGTTAATCAAATTGCAAAAACTAGCTAAAAAGGGGTTTTATAATGAAAAAAAATGTTATTATTAACAATAAGACAGGCCTCCATGCAAGACCAGCTTCTATCTTTGTTCATAAAGCAAGCCAGTATCAAGCAAGGATTGAATTATTGTTAGATGAGAAAATAGTAAATGGAAAATCTATTATGGGTGTTATGAGCCTTGGTGCCAAAAAAGGTACGGAGATTATTATAAGGGCTGAAGGTGATGATGCCGAAAAAGCAGTTATAGATCTGGTTGATTTTATAGAAAATGACTTTATAGCTGAGGAGGAATAATTATGCTAGGAATAGCTGCATCACCGGGTATTGCAATGGGAAAATTAATGATAAGGTCTTCAGAGAAAATTGAAATAAGTGATGAAAAAATAAAAAACGTTGATGTTAGTCAAGAAATTAACAAATTAGAAAAAGCCCTACTGAAAGCTGAAACTGAGCTTAAAGAAGTAAAGAAAAAAACCGCTGAAAAATTTGGTAAGGGTGAAGCGGATATATTTGCAGCCCATCTTTCTATATTAAATGATCCTGAACTAAAAAAGAGTGTTGAACAGAAGATCGAGATAGAAAAGATGAATGCAGAATCAGCTGTTGCTAAAGCGGTTGATGAGTATTCACAAATTTTTACTAATATGGAAGACGAATATATGCAGGCCAGAGCAGTTGATATTAAAGACGTAGGTGAAAGAGTGCTAAAAATTTTGCTGGGTAAAAACAATCGATTAGAAAAACTAACAGAAGAGGTAATTCTAGCAGCTGAAGATTTAACTCCTTCTGATACAGCTCAGATTGATACAGATAAAGTAAAAGCGTTTCTAACTAGAGATGGTTCGCGGACTTCTCATACAGCAATTATGGCCCGTTCTTTGGGGATTCCGGCTATAGTTGGATTAGGTGCAAACTATCAAGAACTTAGCTCTGGTCAGAAAGTGATAGTTGATGGAGATGAGGGTAAAGTATTAATTGATCCTACTCAAAAAATATTAAATAATTATCAAGATAAGTTACAAAAACAGCAGGTTGCAGAAAAAAAGTTAGAAAAATATCTTAATCAAAAAGCTCAGACTGCTACTGGAGAAAAGGTAGAAGTTGTTGGTAACATCGGGAATATAGCAGATGCAAAAAGTGTTATTAAAAATGGAGGAGAAGGAATAGGACTTTTCCGGACTGAATTTTTATATATGAATAGGCAAAGCCTACCTACAGAAGAAGAACAATATAATGTTTATAAAGAAGTAGCAGAGTTATATATGGACAAGCCTGTTCTAGTAAGGACATTAGATATTGGTGGAGATAAAGACTTGCCTTACTTAGATCTACCTGTAGAGATGAATCCATTTCTTGGCTATAGAGCTATTCGGATGACACTTGATAAAAAGGATATTTTTAAGACACAGCTGAGGGCTATACTTCGTGCTAGTCAATATGGTAATCTAAAGATAATGTTTCCGATGATTTCTAGTCTGAGTGAACTTCAAGCTGCTAAAAAAATACTAAATGAAGTGAGAGCTGAGCTTGATAAAGAAAAAGTATCCTTTGCTAAAAATATGAAAGTTGGGATTATGATTGAAGTTCCAGCAGCAGTGGTAATAGCTGATTTACTGGCAGAAGAGGTTGATTTTTTTAGTATAGGGACAAATGATCTAATACAATATACAGTAGCAGTTGATCGTACTAATGAGAAAATCAGCAAAATGCATACTCCATACCATCCGGCAGTACTGAGGTTAATAAGACAAACAATTGAGTCCGGACATCGGCAGGGTATCTGGGTAGGAATGTGTGGAGAAGCAGCAGCTGATGAATTGTTGTTGCCGTTTTTACTTGGTGCTGGTTTAGACGAATTTAGCATGAGCGCTTTTTCTATCCTGAAGGTTAAAGAGTTGCTAACAAAATGGACTCGAGATGAAGCGGTTGGAGTAATGCACCATGTTTTAAGGTGTAAAACTATTAAAGAAGTAAAAGAGTATTTACAAATGGTTGCCAAATAAGATAGAATATACTTACTGTCTAAAAAAATCAGAAAGTAGGTAATCAATTTGGCCAAAAATGGAATTATTAAATCTGTACAAAAAAGTCTTAAAATATTAAAATATATTACTGTAGCAGATGAGGAAGTATCAATCGTTGAGTTAGAACAAGAATTTGGTTATAATCAGAGTACTATTCATCATATGTTAAAAACACTTAATATGGAGGGTTTTGTAAGCCAAAATTCTTCTTCTAAGAAATATGATATTGGTCCAGAATTATTTAATGTCTGGTTAAAATATAGAGAAGCAAAAAACTATTTTTTGCGGGCCTACCCATTGCTTAAAGAACTCTCTGAAGAAACAGGAGAAACTACTAATATTTTTGTTAGAGAGGAAGAACAGGCAGTCTGTATCTTGGGTGAAGAGTCAGATAAGATGTTAAAAGCATATTTAATGATTGGCCGCAGAGTACCTTTACATTGTACAGCTGCTGGAAAAGCTTTTTTAGCTTACATGCCTGAAGAAAAAGTACGTGAAATATTAAAATATTCAGGGATGAAAAGTTATTTGCGAAACACAATTACTGATGTAGATCAACTAATTGCTCAATTGAAAAAAAGTAAAGAAAGAGGTTTTACAGAAGATAAAGAGGAGTTTGAAGAGTTGATTAATGCTTTTGGAGTTCCCATCTTTAATAAAGATGGGCAAGTAATAGCAACTATGTCTATCGTTGGGCCAGCAATGAGACTTACAGATGATAAAATGGAAGATATAGAAAAATTAGTTTTGTCTAAGGCAAACCAAATAGGTGCAGCATTAAGTGGTAAATCATACTAAAAAAGAGATAAATTAACTAATTAACCTGCCAGAGATGGTGGGTTTTTTTGTTCTTTGTATAAACTAAATAATGAAAATATTAAAAATTTGTAAACTATTATAGTCTAATTTAGCAGGAATCTTAAAATCTTTAAAGAATTATTCATAATAGATAATGCAAAATTCATAATATGAAATTAATATCAATTTTCTTGCTAAAGAGAGGAAGTGATTCCAAGAGGAGAAAGTAAATTGTCATTTCCATTGCTAAACAGGAAAACTTTAGAAGACAACTAACAGGAGGTATTTAAATGAGCGAAAATAAAAATGTAGTAGAAGAGAAATTGGGATTTGACCATGATTACCCGCTTGAACATGTACCCAAAAGTGCAAGAGTTAGTATTTTTTCAATCAGTGCAGTACTTTTAGGATTTACTTTTTTTGGACCGACAATGCTGGCTGGGGCTGAAGTAGGAGCTTCCTTTACTTTTTGGCCTGATTTTTTCCTAGTCTTGGCTGGTGGTAGTTTAATCCTTGGACTTTATGTGGCCTTATTATCTGTAATTGGTGCTCGAACTGGATTAACAACCGTTTTGTTGAGTCGTTATACACTTGGTAAAGCTGGTGCAAAATGGGCGGATATTATTTTAGGTGGTACGCAAATTGGTTGGTATGGTGTAACAGCAGCTACTATGGCTCATCTTTTTGCGCAGGCAGTAGGCTGGGAAGAGTATATTATTCCACTTATGATTTTTTGGAGTATATTAATGGGAATTACCGCGTATTTTGGTTACAAAGGCATGGAAATTTTAAGTTATATCGCAGTGCCAATGATCTTAATACTTGGTACTTGGATTACCTTTAAATCTGTTGGGCACGTTGGTGGCTGGAGTCAGTTATCCTTAATTAAACCAACGGGTACAATGACAATCGCAACTGCTATAACTGTTATAGTTGGGACCTTTGCTAGTGGTGGTACTCAAGCTCCGAACTGGACACGCTTTGCTAAAAATGCTAAAACTGCTTTCTGGGCTGCTTTAATTGCATTTTTAATTGGTAATGGTCTTATGTTATTCTTTGGTGCTATTGGTGCAGCAACTTATCAAGAAGGCGATTTTGCGATGATTCTTTATAAAATGGGACTCATTTTCTGGGGCGTAATTTTAATGGCTCTTAATCTCTGGACAACTAATGATAATGCAGCTTATGCTTTTGGAGTGGCTGGTGCAGAACTGTTTAATGTTAATAACAAAAAACCTTTTGTTGTTGGTGGAGTAATAATTGCAACATTACTGGCTGTAACAGGTATATATAATTATTTGATTTCCTGGTTGACTATGTTAGGTATTTTCATTCCACCACTTGGTGGGGTAATTTTAGGAGATTACTTCTTTGTCTGGAAAGGAAAGTTACCACGTCTTGATGAGGTAGAATTCCCCCAAGTACGCTGGGCAGCTGTTATCGCTTATCTGATAGGAACTTTAGCTGCTTATTTAGGTAATAGAGCAGGTATTGGTATTGCACCGTTAAATGGTATTATTGGTGCAGCAGTATTTATGCCAATTGTACAAAATATATTTAATAACATGGACAATCCACAGATGCCGATAAAAATTGACAAAAATATATAAATTTTGACCTCAGGAGGTTTACACTATGGAGCTATTGTTGAAGAACTGTTTATTGCGAGAAAAAAACTATCAGAAATGGGATATAAAAGTTAAAGATGGAAAAATTATTGAGTTAGCAGAGGAAATTGAATCCGATAAGCAAACTAAAGTAATTGATGCAACAGGTAAGCTTGTTAGCCCGGCTTTTATTGATCCGCATATTCATCTTGATAAGACTATGATAGATGATGTTGTGCGTGCAAATGAGTCAGGGACGCTTAAGGAAGCAATTGAAATCATCTGGGATAAAAAGAAGAATTATACTATTGATGATATTGTTGAGAGAGCAGGTAAAGCCATTGAAATGGGAGTTAAAAATGGAACAACAAGAATGCGGACCCATGTCGATGTAGATACGATTGGTGGTCTGCTACCATTGGAAGGCTTAATCAAAACGAGAGAAAAATATCAGGATATTATGGATATTGAGATTATATCTTTTCCGCAAGAAGGAATTATTCAGGATCCTGGAACAGAAGAATTAATGTGGGAAGCGATGGAAAAAGGAGCAGATATTGTCGGAGGAATGCCAGCAAACGAAAAGACACCTGCAGACAGTCTGCGTCATGTAGAGATAGCTTTTGAAATAGCCAAAGAATATGATGCAGATATAGATATGCATGTTGATGAAACTGATGATCCTTTTTATCGAACACTAGAAATGGTAGCAGATAAAACTATCGAATATGGTTGGGAAGGTAGAGTAACTGCTGGCCATACTTGTGCACTGGCTGCTTATGATGATCATTATGCAGAATATGTAATGGATAAAGTTAAGGCTGCAGGTATTCATATGATAACAAATCCAGTGACAAATCTTGTTTTGCAGGGTAGAAAGGATAACCAGCCTATTAGAAGAGGTATCACCAGAGTTAAAGAATTGATGGCCAGAAATATTAATGTAAGTTATGGCCAGGATTGTGTTAAAGATACATTTTATCCATATGGACAATGTGACCTTATGGAAGTTGCTTTAGTGACAGCACATGCTGCACAACTAACTCTTCCTGATGAAATAGAGTATCTATTTGATATGCCAACTTATAATGCTGCGAAAATTTTAAAATTAAGTGATTATGGTATTAAAGTTGGAGCAAGAGCAGATCTGGTTATTTTAGATGCGTATACTGCCAGAGATGCAATTAGACTACAGCCAGATTGTCTATATGTTATGAAAGAAGGAAAAATAATTGCACAAAATAGTAGAAAGTCTCAACTATTTAGGGGGTAAAAATATGGCAACAATACCACAACCTAGCGAAAGACTTGATGCTAGGAAAAAAACAAGTGGCAAAGCTAAATTTGTTGCAGACCTTACCTTCCCTGGTATGCTCCATGCGGTGATCTTAAGATCGCCGCATGGCCATGCCCTCATTAATTCGATTGATATTAGTGAGGCAAAAAAAATATCAGGTATTGAAGCAATAATTACAGGTAAGGATGTTGCAGACTTAGTAATTAATATTGATATTGGCGATCAGCAACCTATTGCTGTTGATAAAGTAAGATTTATGGGTGAACCAGTAGCAGCTGTGTTGGCAGATGATAAATGGAAAGCAGCAGAAGCAGTCGATTTAATTAAAGTTGAATATGAAATATTACCTGCCGTGACAGATGCTAGAGAAGCAATGAAAGAAGATAGTCCTATCTTACATGAAAAACAGGAAGATTATAAAAGACATGGTGAGACAAACTTTACAGCAGGAACAAATGTTTTCTCTCATTATAAACTAAGAAAAGGAAAGTTAGAAGATATTTTTGAAAAAGCCGATCTAGTTTTGGAGAACTCTTTTGTTTATCCACATCGTTCACATACTCAGATTGAACCACATGGAGCAATTGCCTTCTGGACTAATGAGAGTGAGATGGAGATGTATTCTAGTACTCAGTCGCCCTTTTTTGTGAGAACCTGTCTTGCAGATATGTTTGCTATTGACCCAGCTAACATTATAGTCAAAGCGGGTTATCTTGGTGGCGGTTTTGGTGGAAAATCTGATGTTACAATTGAACCATTGCTTGCTGCTATTTCTAGATTTGTTCCAGGTAAGTATGTTAAACTAACTTTGGGCCGGGAAGAAGCCTTTACGGGTTCAGTCATAGCTAGAGGGGCTGCTGTTGAGTTAAAAACAGCTGTTTCAAAAGAGGGAAAAATTTTAGGAGAAAAAGTGAAGATATATTTTAATTCTGGCGCTTATGGCAGTTGCTCACTCCATATAGTTACCGCAGCTGGCCATAATAGTTCAGGCCCATATGAAATAGATAATATGGAAGTAGATGCTTATGGAGTATATACGAACAATCCGCCAGTCGGGGCGTTTAGAGGTTATGGTCACCCTGAAGTACACTGGGCAAAAGAGAGACAAATTAATTTAATAGCTAAAGAATTAGGAATCGATCCTTTAAAAGTACGAAAGATAAATTTACTAAAACCTGGTTCTATTAATGCACTTGGTCAAGAGATTGAATTAGAAAATGGAGATCTAGCAGGATGTGTTGATAAAGTAGCAGAAAGGCTGGGAGAGATTGAATTACCAGCAGAAACTGATAATTTAGTATATGGTAAAGGCATGGCTGCTATGATGAAATCTCCTGTGATGGCAACTAATTCTGCAGCTTCAGCGACGCTACGCTTTAATGAAAGTGGTTCTGTTGATCTGGCTGTAAGTGGTGTTGAGATGGGCCAAGGGACAAAGACAGCCATGCGGCAGGTAGCTGCAGGTGGGTTAGAGCTGCCTTTGGAGAGGATAAAAATTAAAGAAGATATTAGTACAGATAATTCTCCTTATGGTTGGCAAACTATTGGTAGCACCACCTCCTGGAAAGGCGGTATGGCTGTCTTAGATGCTGTACAAAAAGCAATAGATCAGCTAAAAGCAAATGCAGCAGCTGTTTTTGATGTTGCTGTTACAGAGGTAGAATATGCTGATAATAAGCTATACCTGTCGAGCGATCCAGACAAAATATTAACAACAGAGGAAGTCTGCTTTGGTTATATGCGGGGGAATGGTTACTTACTAGGCCAACCTGTCCAAGCTTATGGAACCTATGTTCCGCCTGAGCTGACCCATCCTGATCCAGAAACAGGCCAGGGGAATTGTGCAGCCGAGTGGACTTTTGGTGCTCAGGGAGTTGTACTTTCCATTAATAAAAACACAGGTGAAATTACAGTTCATAATTTAATCACAGCACTTGATGCTGGTAAAGTTATTAATCCTGTGTTAGCACGTAACCAACTAGTTGGTGCTATGGTGCAGGAACTAGGAGGCGCATTGACAGAAGAGTTAGTCTATGCTGAAGATGGAAAGATGAGAAATAATAACTTTACAGATTTCAAAATACCTACTCCAGAAGATGTTGCAGAAACAAAGATGGAAGTATATTTCTTTGAAACACCTGAACCGATTGGACCATTTGGCGCTAGGGGTATAGCAGAACATGGTACAGTAGGGATAGCTGCTGCTGTGGGTAATGCAATTAGTGATGCACTTAATATAGAAATTTTCAATCTACCAATTTATAATGAAAAAGTATTTATGGAAATGACAAAAGCAGGTGATTTAGTTGTTTAAAAAATTTGATTATTATGCGCCTAAGACGTTGGCTGAGCTATTTGAATTAACAAATGAGAATAACGAAGCACAAATTTTGGCAGGAGGAACTGATCTTTTGCTTAAATTAAGAGAAAAGACTACTCCCCATAAAATGTTGATTGATATAAAAAAATTAGACAATTTTAGAGGGATAGAAACAAAAGATGGTTATCTTAGAATGGGTGCGTTAACAACTATTCGTGAAATACAGGCTAGTAAAATTATTAGAGAAAAATATACTGCTTTGTATGATGCAGCGAAATCGTTTGGTTGTCTGGAAATCAGGAATAGAGCGACTATTGGTGGTAATATAGTCCATGCATCCCCAGGTGCTGAATTTGGCACACCACTTTTTGTCCTGGCAGCAGAGGCAGAAGTAATTGGTCCAGATGGAACCCGGGTGATTCCTATTCATGAATTTTGGCAGGATGTTTATCAAGTTGATTTAAAAGATAATGAAGTATTAGCTGCCATTAGGTTACCTTATTATGAAAAAATGGTAAGTCGCTATCATCGTTTAAGTCGTGTGAAAGGGATGGATTTAGCAATCGTAGGGGTATCTGTTCTTGCTTTAGATCCAGCAAATATTGAAAAAAGAGAAGTGAAAATTGCAATGGGAGCTGTGGCAAGAATACCGTTTCGTAACAAAGAAGTTGAAACAATGCTGAGTGGGGTAAAAATAACTAATGAATTATTGGTTTCAGTTAAAGAAAAATTGAGTGATAGTATCGCACCACGCTCATCTAGCCTTCGGGCTAAACCCGCCTATAAGAAAGCAATGGTTGGTAATTTGACAGAACAAGCATTGCTAGAACTTGGTTTATTAGAGGAGGGTGAGTAAATGCAAGAAATCAATATTACAGTTAACAGTAAAGAATATACACTGACAGTTCCTCCTTATATGAGTTTATTAGAAATGCTTAGAGAAAAGCTTAATCTAACTGGTTCCAAAGAAGGTTGTGGTAATGGAGAATGTGGTGCTTGTACAGTGCTGTTTGATGGTGAACCAGTACGTAGTTGTCTGGTACTTGCTGTCGAAGCTGATAAAAGTGAAGTAACCACTATTGAAGGGTTAAGTAACCCAGATGGGACTAATCCTATTCAGGAGGCTTTTATAGCAGAGGATGCTGTCCAATGCGGGTATTGTACTCCAGGCTTTGTGATGGCAGTTCAGGCACTTCTTAATAGGACTAGTGAGCCAACAGACGAAGATATTAAAGAGGCCTTGGGAGGACATCTTTGTAGATGCACAGGTTATGAAGCAATTTATCGAGCTATTAAAAAGTTAGTAAAATAGATTTAGCCCTGACTTATTGATAAAGAAATATATCAATAAGTCAGGGCTTTTTCATTTTAGTAGTCTTCTTCTTCATTAGAAGAAGTTCCATATCTTTCTACGTCTTCCCAAGCATTTTCCCGGCCATAGTCAGTTATACCATCATCTTCCTTATTCCCATATAAGGCGGGGTTAAATAATCTTGTTCAATTGGTCTAATTTCCATACCCTTCATTTTTTCTTCCTCGCCAAGTTTGCAATCTTCACATAAGCTTGCTGCAGGAAGTGCTTCTAATCTTTCTTCACTTATATCTTCCCCACAGACTTTACATTCTCCATAAGACCCATTTTCGATATTCTGAAGTGCATTTTCAACTTCCTTTAGTTGTAAGATAGTTGAATCTTTAAGGCCTTCATCAAGTTCTCTAGAGAAAGTAGCAGATGCGGTATCAGCGGGATGGTTATCATAACTTGACAATTCACCGGTTGATTCTTTTTGGCTTAAATGATTATCATCAGTAAATCTTTTTAAATTATGCATAAGTCCTCTTTTTTCTTCAATTAATATATTATGATATTTATCCAGTAACCTTCTATCCAATCAAAATTCACCCCCTTTATATGTTTCTATTATTATAACCACTAAGATAAATATTACTTGTCACAAATTGGATGTTTTATTTTGCTTATTAATGAAAATAATATAGATATAATTAGTTAAAAGGGGGCAAATATGCATTTAGAAGTTAAATGTTCAGTAAATAATTGTCACTATTGGGCAGAAGGAAATGAATGTCATGCAGAGCAAATTGTTGTTACTAGTAATCATGTTGGAGGGGCGAATCCATCTAGATATGATACGGGGACCATTACCAGCTCTTTAAAAACCCCAACTAATAATAGTATAGAAACTTGTTGTAAAACTTTTGTAAAAGCTAATTCATCAGATGCGGCTCCTAGTTATCTGCCGGGTTATTAGATCTAAAAGACCTTAGTTGAGAATAAAACTAAGGTCTTTTAGTATTAAACGTGTTTTTTTAAAATTGGTATTAAATAGACTGCCGCAAAAACTTTAAATAAGTCACCTATTAGAAAAGGTAAAGTTCCTACAGTTAATGCTTTAGTAAAACCCATTCCTGTTGTGATCATTAAACTACCAGTTCCCAAGATATATACAATTATTAGTCCGGTTAATAAATAGATCATTCTGTTGAAGAAATTACCTTTCATTTTACCTGCAATCCAGGCAGCTATTACAAATCCGTAAATAAATCCAGCTGTTGGACCAACTAACACCGAAAGACCTGCTCTACCACCGGCAAAGACAGGTAAGCCAGCCGCTCCTAACAAGATATAAATAATCTGACTTAAAGAACCGTATTTGCTGCCTAATATTCCTCCTGCTAAAAAGGTAAAAAGCAACTGCAGGGTAATGGGGACTGGACTAAAGGGTAAAGGTAAAAAGAGAAAAGCACCGACTGCAGTTAGTGAGGCAAAGAGTGCTGTAAGAATTAAATTTTTAGTCTGCATGATTAGAGAACTCCTTTATTATGATGTAAAGATACACAATAGATTATAACATTCACTGTATAAAGTTACAACAAAAAACCACAAAAAATAGCCAGGTAATTAACTGGCTATTTGAGGGAAATCATAAAATTATGCTAATAACTTCTTATTCTCTACTATAAGCTTGACCAAGTGAGGCAGGAAATTCTACTTTCTTTCTAAACAACCACATGATAATTAATACAGAAATAAAGGGTATCATTAAGAGAAACTGATAGGGAAAATCAGAACCACTTAATTGTTGTTGGAAAGCAAGTATTTCAATAGTAGCAAAGATAAATGCACCTAAAAAGGCTCTTTCTGGACGCCAACTTGCAAAAATGGCAATACCAATCGCCATAAAACCACGACCATTTGCTATATTTGTTGTATAGGTTCCGGTAATAATCATTGGCAAATATGTGCCAGCCATGCCCATTAACATTCCCCCAACAATTGTAGCAATATATCTTCTTTTTTTAACATTAATACCGACTACGTCTGCTGATTGAGGATCTTCTCCGATAGCCCTTGTCTCAAGACCTAGACGTGTATGATAAAAGAAATAATAGGCTGCAGCAGTAATAAGATAAGTGAAATAGACAATGACATTTTGGTTGAATAGTGTTCCAATTATTGGAATTTGACTCAATAATGGAATAGAAATTTGTGGTACAGGTGGAGCTTCTGGTGCAAATAATTGTACACCAATAATAATCTTATAAAGTAAATCAGAGATACCAGTTCCTAGGATAACCAGTGTGATTCCCAAAATAAATTGATTTATTTCAAGTGTTTCATGCAAAGCAATTAGTATTAGGCCGAAAAGCCCTCCGACTATTGCTCCAACTAGAAAACCGATAAACCAACTACCAGTAGTATAGGCACTTATAAAACCTGCTGATGCAGCAGTTAACATAATACCTTCACCAGATATATTAAAAATACCAGTTCTGCCACCTATGACAATACCAATACTAGTTAAAGCATAAATTGCGGTATAAGTTATAATCTGGCTAATTAATTCAGTTAATTGTCCCATGAGTACACATCCTTTCTATTGATTATTTATTACCAGTGCTTCTAAAAACTACAATTAGTAATACGACCAGTGCTTGAGTAACAAATACAATTTCTACAGGAACCTGAGCTGTTCTTTGCATAGCGTCAGCACCTACCAATAAAGCGGAAATAAATAATGCAGATACAGGAACACCAAGCGGATTACCCTTACATATAAGTGCAGTAAGAATCCCAAAAATTCCATATTGAGCGCCACTAGTTAGAGCAAATCCTTCAATTAATCTATGGTGAACTCCCATAACTTCAATACCACCACCAAGACCAGCCATTGCACCACCCATCAGGAAAGTAAGCATTAACGTTCTTTCCATATTAATACCATAAACTTTTGCAGCATGTTGATTAATGCCTGTTGCATTTATTTCATAACCTAGGACCATTTTATTTGTCATAAAGTGAATAATAAATATTATCAATAAAACAATAAGGATTCCCATATGCAGACCAGGTAGTAATTCTGGTAGCCGACCACTCTCAGGGATTTTTAATGTCATAGGATGACCAAGGCTTGCTTTCCAGGGATTAGTAGTAGCTACAAAGTTAACAAAATAATAAGCAACAAAATTAAGCATAATTGTGGATATAATTGGATTAATATTATAATAGGTCTTTAAAGCACCTGCAATTAGTGAAAGAAATGCACCTGCAGCCATTGCTACAAGCAAAAGTATTGGAATCATAATTATAGCAGGCAGATTAAAACTTGCAAGAGCTATACCTACAATAGCAACCATAGATCCACCAAAAAGCATTTGGCCCCATCCACCAATATTAAAAAACTTAATTCTAAATGGGATTGCAAAAGCATATGTTGCTAATGTTAATGGAATAAATTTCTGCAATGTTTGAATAAAACCTCGTTGAGAAGAAAATGACTTTAATAATAGAGCTTGAAAAGCTCGGGGTACATTATATCCGAGAATCCCGATCAGAATTCCGGAAACACTAAATGAAATAATGACAGCCAGTAAATATGGTTTAGCAGATTGCCAAAACCGGGTCATTTGAGTGTCGTTTTGAATTTTTTTTGTATTATCAACCACTTTACTAACCTCCGATCATGAGTGAACCGATTTTATATTTATCATATTGTTCACGTGTAAAGATAGCGACTAACTTCCCAGCATGGACAACACCTATTCTATCACTAATTAACATTAATTCATCAAGATCTTCATTAATATATAAAACGCCGCAGTTGTTTTCTTTTAACTCGACTAATTTATTAAAAACAAACTCTACGGAACCCATATCAAGACCTGAAGTAGGGTTATGGGTTATAAGAAGATTTAATTCATTAATTAAGGCACGGCCAATAACAACACGTTGAATATTTCCACCAGATAAGTCGCCAATTGGAGTCTTTTCATCTGGAGTTTTAACTTGAAATTCTCTAATTGATTGCTGGGCTTCTTTAGTTATTTTATTCCAGTTTAAAATACCATTATGTTGGAATCTTTTTTCACGGTGATGGCCCAGTAACATATTTTCAGTAATAGTTCCACTGGGAAGTATAGCTTCTTTTTTTCTATCTTCAGGGGTATAAAAAAGGCCCTTTTCGAAGACTTCTATTGTTTTAAGTTTTGCGATAGATTCACCGTTTATAAAAATATCACCCTGGTTTATTCGTCTAGGGTTAATAATTGCTTCAGCAATTTCTTTCTGACCATTACCAGAAATGCCAGCAATGCCAAAAATTTCACCTTTGTAGATATCAAAAGAGATATCTTGTAAATTGACGCCATCCTTGTCTTGAGCTTTGACACTAATATTTTTCACACTACAGACTGGTTCTTTACTTAGTTTTACTTCTGGCAATTCAATAACAGGTAGAGCACTATCTGTAACATCTATATCTTTATTTTGAAACATAAATTCTACTAATTCTTCTTTAGTTGTATTTGTAGTACTAACTGTCCCCATCATTTCGCCATCTTTTAGTACACTTGCCCGATCACAGGCCTGCAGGACTTCTCTTATTTTATGAGTAATAAAAACAACGGTAACTCCTTCAGCAACTAAGGCTTTAATTGATTTTAATAATTGATCAAATTCGTTTTCTACTAACGAAGTTGTTGGTTCATCAAGAATCAATATTTTTGCCCCACGATAGAGTGCTCTTATTATCTCAACTTTTTGTTTAATACCAGCAGAAAGATTTTTTACTTTCACATCAAGTGGGAAATCAAGACCAAATTCATTGGCTAATTTTTTAACTTTTATTCTTTCCCCAGATAAGTCAAGTGATAGTTTCTTTCCTTCTATACCTAAAATAACATTTTCAAGAGCCGTAAATTCTGGAACAAGTGTTGAACTTTGATGTATCATACCTATACCAAGTTTTATTGAATCAAGAGGTGAAGAAATATTAACTTTATTATCATTGATAAATATATCGCCTTGATCTGCGCTATACAAACCATAGAGAACTTTCATAAGGGTAGATTTTCCAGCACCATTTTCCCCTAGTAGTCCATGTATTTCGCCACGGTATAGAGAGAAGTTAACATCTTTTAGTGCTTTTACTTTACCAAATGATTTACTGATGTTTTTTGTCTCTAGAACAGTAATATTTTTATCCATATGCACTCACTCTCTTCTTTATAATAAAAATTTCATAATATAACATAATAAGATTACTGCCCGATAGCTCGAGCAGTAATATATTTTTAAATCAGAATTAATTCTCTAAATTAAGTCCATCTAATTTCTTTTCAACTTTAATTTCTCCAGAAGCTACTTTTTCAGCAATTGCCTTTATTTCTTGATTTATTTCTTCTGAAACATTATCTAATGGGAATTTCAAATAACGCCCAGCATCAGCACCAAATTCCATGGGAATGAAAGCACTTGTTGTACCATTACGAATATACTCAATTGCTTGAAATACAGGTCTTTTGTAACGGAATAGATCTGAAGTAACATGGTGTTCTGGAGCTAAGTGATTTTTGTCTGTATAAGTTGTAGTAACATATACTTGACGTTCAGCATTTTGAACTGCTTTAAAGAGACCATAATTACCAAGGTTAACTCCACTAATAATAAAGTCAACACCTTTAGAAATTAATGATTCAGCTGCTTGTCGGGTTTTAAGAGGATCGTTAAAGTCGCCGACATATATATAATGGAACTCAGCATCTGGATTATATTCATTTAAAGCCTGGTCAATTGCATTAATTTCAGCATAGGTGAAAGGTAGTTGTAACCCACCAACATAACCAATCTGATTAGTTTCTGTTGTTTTAGCAGCTAAAGCACCAAGAACGTAGAAACCAAGATAATAGTTTCTCTCAAGTAAAATTACATTACTATAATCGTCTTTAAGTTTAGCATCACCTTCAATAATAAATGTTGCTTCAGGATAGTCTGGTGCAACCTCCAAAACAGCTTGATTAAACTGAGCACCATGTGCCCAGATAATACCAAAACCTGACTCAGCATATTCAGAAAGTGCACGAGCAGCATCTGGTACGGCAACTTTTTCAGAAAAAGCAACATCAATATCAAGTTCTTCTTTAATTTCTTGCATGGTTATATAGCCAGTTGCATTATAGTCAGCATCTTGAATAGACCCTGGAAAGATAACAGCCATTCTTTCGTCAGCTGCATGAATTGTGAAGGCACCGACAACAAAAATTAATAGTAAAGATAAAGTAAAGATCATTGTAAATCTAGTTTTAATCATTTTAATATTACCTCCTTGTTTTAGTTGAAATAAAAAGAGATACTAAAAAACTCACCTCCTGTTGTGCTAATTTAGACAATTATCTGTAAAATTTTCAAAAAAATAATATTAAATAAAGGCAGATAATTATCAGAGTAATAATTTTCTGCCTTTATTATAACATGGTATAAGAAAAAAGTCGAACATTGTAGAAATAATTGAAGTGATATGTTATAATGTCAGTAGTATCAAGGTAGTTTAATAATTTTCCCAGTGAATAGTAGTTTCTAATTCTTTCTTTTCGGGTTTAGGATTTTCATTAGGATGGCCGATAGATATAATAGAAATTAATATTTTGTCCTCAGGCACAGCTAATGTACTTTTTAATTCATTGGCAAAAGGTTTATTATAACCTGCTATCCAACAAGTACCTAGTCCCAAAGCTTTGGCTGCTAAAAGCAAATAGGTGCTTGCATTTGCACCATCTTCAAGAGCATGTTTTACTTTATCAGTGAAGACGACTATGCAGGCTGGAAAATCTTTTCCTTGGTCTATTAAGTTTGTGATTTTATTCAACTTATTTTTATCAGTGACTACAATAAAATCCCAGGGCTGAACATTGTTAGCTGTTGGAGCATATCTAGCAACTTCGACCATTTTTTCTAATGAGCTTTTATCTACCTTTTTGTCAGTGAATTTACGGATGGAGCGTCTTTCTTTTAATAAATTAATCAAATTCATCATTATTCCTCCTTTAATCTTCTATTCCTATATTATGGTAACGAAAAGTGTTTTAAAAGTAAAGTGAATCAGTAGAAATAAAATTATTAGATATTAACAATCGGGATGCCTAATTTTGTAAAATTTCACAAAGGTAAATATGCATATGCATAGAATATAGTTATTAAGAAGAAATTAAACTAAGAAGTGGACATGCATATTATGTCAATTTATAATTAGATAAAAAGAGTGGTAAAATTCTAACTTTTCAATCAACAAGCTATTTTGAGGGAGGTGAAGTCTATAGAAGAAGTGTAGATCTTTATTTGTCATTATTTTTATTATTAATAAGGAGGAGTTAAAATTTATGGATGAGAAAAAAGTACCGGGTATATGGGATGTTAATGAACTTCCATCAACTCAAAAGTATTTATTAGGATTACAACATGCTTTTGCAATGTTTGGAGCTACAATTCTTGTGCCTATCTTGACTGGACTTAATATTTCTGTTGCTTTGTTTACTGCTGGTGTAGGAACTTGGCTTTTTCATTTTATTACTAAGAAGAAGGTGCCTGCTTATCTAGGTTCTTCATTTGCTTTTATTGCACCTATTGCATTGGTAGTAGAAAAGCAGGGTATTCCATTTGCTCAAGGTGGGATTATTGCTGCTGGTATCATATATGCACTTGTGGCCTTTTTAATATATAAAATAGGTCCTAGTTTAATTAGAAGTGTATTCCCGCCAATCGTTACAGGTCCAATCATTATGGTAATTGGTCTTAATCTTGCACCGGTTGCTATTGATCAAGCTTCTGGCACTGGAGCGGCTGGTGTAATTGTTGCAGCTACTGCACTGCTTGGTGCAACTATTGCTGCAGTATTTGCAAAAGGATTCTTTAAAATTGTACCGGTTATTGTTGGTTTAGTTGCTGGTTATCTGGCAGCTGTTGTGGCAGGTATTGTTGACTTTGCCCCAATTATAAATGCGCCATGGTTTGGTTTACCAGCATTTACAGTACCTAAATTTGATCTTACAGCAATCTCCATTATTGCGCCAGTTGCTATTGTTTCAATGGTTGAACATGTTGGAGATATCTTGGCAATTAGTAATACTGTTGGTAAAGGATCAGAGTTTGTTGAAGACCCAGGTATTCATAGAACAATGCTTGGTGATGGTCTAGCAACAGCTTTTGCTGGACTTTTCGGTGGTCCACCAAACACAACATATGGTGAAAACACTGGTGTATTAGCTCTTACAAAGGTATTTGATCCGCTTGTAATGAGAATTGCTGCTACATTTGCTATTATTCTGGCACTTGTTCCTAAATTGGGTGGATTTATTGAAACAATTCCACAACCAGTTATTGGTGGTATTTCAATCTTACTCTTTGGTATGATTGCTGCTATTGGTGTCAGAACAGTTGTAGAAAACCAGACAGATCTTAAAATTTCTAGAAACTTGATTATTGCAGCTACTATTTTAGTGCTTGGTCTTGGTGGCGCTACTCTAAAACTGTGGGATCTTGAATTTGCAGGTATGGCACTTGCTGCTTTAGTAGGTATTGTGCTTAATCAAGTATTACCACATCCAGATGAGCTATAAGTAACAAATAACATAAGATTTAGTAATGAATAGTGTCCAATTATGGACACTATTCATTATTTATGGTATTATTTGGTCAAAGGAGGACTTTCATCATGAAGAGGAGTCGTAATTTATTGATTATATTTTTAACAATGATCGTTTTTATTAATCCGTTGTTAACTAATTATCTCGTTGGTATGTATCAATGGGGCTTTCTCTCAACAATTATTATTTTGAACCTTATATTAGGATTGTTGTGCATGGCTTTATATGAGTATCAGAAAAAAGATGAGCAGAAGAAAATTAAGACAACTTTGAATATGATTATCGAAGGTGATTTTGGCCAGAGATTTGAGGTTAACCAAAATAGCAGTTATTATTTCATAACAAATAAATTGAATGAAATTTTATCTAATTTGAGATCACTTTTTGAACAAGTCATTGGTTCATCTGTACATACTGCAGAGAAAGCAGAAAATTTACAAAAAAATGTCAAAGATATTTTTGGGATGACTACTGACATAGCCAATGCAATTAATGAAGTAGCCGAAGGTGCTGAAACACAGGCGGTGAAGTTAGATGAAACAGAAAAAGCATTTCAGAAAATATACGATTATATAAGTAAAACCAATAACGATACCGAAAAAGTTGCTTCTGCTTCTGAAAAAGCGACTAATATTGCCCATAAAGGGGATCAATTGGTAAATGAACTGATTGATGAATCGAAAAGAAATAATCAAATGGTAACTAAGACAATGCATAATATTGAAGAACTCACAGAAAGATCAAAGGAAGTAACTGATATTGTCAATATTATAACAGGCATAGCTAAACAGACTAATTTATTGGCTTTAAATGCATCTATTGAAGCTGCACGTGCTGGCGCTGAGGGGCAGAGCTTTGGAGTTGTAGCAAATCAGATTAGAGATCTGGCCCAGGAAGTTGATAGTTCTGCAAAACAAATAAGTGAATTGCTAGAGAATGTAAATAGTTTGGTGGTATCTATTCACAATCAGATGAAAGAAAATGTTGTAATTATTGAACAACAGACAACTAATACTATTCAAGTAGGAGAAATGATTAAGAATGTCAATCAGATAGTCTCAAATAATTTCACTTTGATGCATGAGTTAAACCAAGCTTCTGAAGAAGCTGCTGTAGTAATTAACCAATCGGAAGGTACTTTAAATACTATACTTTCAATAGCAGAAACTAATGCAGCAAGTGGTGAAGAAGTGGCAAGTTCGGTAGATAATCAATGTGAATTTCTTTCTGAAATTGATGAGATGTCTAACGTTTTGTATAAAGATTCGGTAGATTCTGAAATGCTTTTAACTAGTAAGATTATGGATAAAACAATGATAAACCTATGTAGAAGGATAAGAGATATAGAGGAAGATGAAGCTTTTACTAAGGATTTATTAGAAAAGATAAAACAAGAGACAGCAATAGATGATATATTTATTACAAATGATTCTGGTGAATTCACTTTAACAACAATCGATGAAATTTTAGGTGAAAATTTATTTGAAATTAATGAATGGGCAGCTAAATTAGATTTGTCTGACCTAAATGATAGTGTTATTACGCCAATGCATCGTCGGATAGAAGATAATCGTTTATTTAAATTTGCTATGATTCCTAGAATTAACGGAAAAGGAATTGTTGAGATAGGATTAGCATTAGAATCTCTTTCAAAAATTTAATAAAGCATCTTTCCTTAAACATTGACTTGATTTAAAAATGTTTTTGAGATATTATACAAGAGAGCCCGCATATTTATGTTTTTTTATGTAAAAATTACATAAGGGTTCTCTATTTTTATTTTGTTTTAGGAAGGGCGGTAAATTATGAAGGAGTTAATAGGTATAACTGTTCGTGAAGCGTTAGATCTGGATAATATGAAAAAAATCAAATTATTGGCTGGCGCAGATGGTGTAGAAAGAAGAATTACAAAACTAAATATCATGGAAGTACCAGATATCGTTGATTGGGTGGAAAAGGGTGAGTTGCTTTTCACTACTCTTTATTCTATTAAAGATGATGAAATTGCTCTACGAACCTTGATTCCTTCATTGGTAAAAAAAGAGTTAGCAGGATTAGCAATTAAACCAGGACGCTATATAAAGGAAATACCTAGTTTTATGATAAAACAGGCTGAAGAATATAATTTTCCTCTTCTACAGGTGCCTTACTCTTTCTCTTATTCTGAATTAATAAATTCGGTCTCAAGTAAAATACTTGATGTGCAGACTGAATTTTTACGAAAAACGCTAAATATTCATGAAGAGTTAACTGATATTATTCTTTATAGAGAGGGACTAGAAAAGTTGGCAGATGTTTTAGCGGAAATGATTGATAATCCGATCATGATAACTGATAATAATAATAATATATTATCCATTAACATTCCTCTGGAGATCAGCGAGGAGGTTAATGAGGAAGAGCTTTATGCTACAATTGAGAGGCAGGAAGGTTTTAGTTTTTCAAATGTAGAAACACCAAGTTCAAAACAAAAAAACATTAAAATTAATGGGGAAATATATAATCTGCATGCTATACCAATTATTACAAGTAATAGCTTTTATGGTTACCTTTATGCGTGGGATATTTGTTCTGAGATTAATATATTAGATCTGGCTACTTTAAAATGGGCAAGTACAATTGCGGCACTTGATATCTTAAATCAACAGGCAATTTCTGAAGTTGAAAGAAGATATAAAAATGAACTCCTTTATGATATTTTAAAAGGTAAGATAGAGGAACGTGACACCTTACTTAAAAGGGGCGAAAGAATAGGTTGGAATTTTGATAAGGGGTATATGGTTGTTTTAATTGACTTAAAGAAATTAATTAATAGAGAAATGAAGAAAAAAGTACTAAGCCAGAATATCCAAAAAACTGTTCTGAATCGAATATCTGTCCTGGATGGGCCTGATCTGATTACTGGTGATATTGGTACATATGTTGTCTTATTATACCCAGGTGACGTTGATGACAATGAGTACTGTCAAAAAGAGATTGTTGATTACATAAATAATGTGCTTGCTATTTTTAATAAAAAAGAGGATAGATCATTAATTAAAGTAGGTGTAGGTACTTTTATTGATAACATTGTTAATATTAAACAAGGCTATTATCAAGCCAAAAGAGCAATTAGTGTATCTTATAAATTAAAAGATGAGGATAAGCTCATTTACTTTTTTGATAAACTCGGTGTTTATAAATTACTTTATAATGTTGAAGAAGATGATTTGCGTTCGTTTTTGATTAATACTATTAATCCTTTAATTAAATATGATGAAGACCATAATACAGAACTAGTAAAAACATTACAAGCATATTTTGAAGAAAACGGCAACCTAACAAATATTGCCAAAAAATTATTCATTCATTATAATACTGCTCTTTATAGATTGCAAAGAATAGAGAAAATAACGGGTTTTGAAATGAATGATGCCAATGATAGATTAAATCTTGAGGTTGCTTTAAAATTAATGAGTTTGGCAGAGATGGAAAGTAGTTGGTGAAATGCAACTTGAGTTTGACTTTAAAATTGATCAGGCAGGAGATTTTATATTAAATAAACTTTCTGTACTTGAAGATATAGAATGTGAAGTCAAAAGTGTTTTTGACCATGTGGCAAACATTAAAGTGATAAATGATAATTTGGGATTTTCCTTAATAGATAAGTCGGTGATTATGGCACCATATCATTTGCGTATTAAGAGTCATGCGCGTTTTAGTATAAAAAAACTTGCTTTAAAGACAGGCATGAAAGTTAAACTAACTAAAAAAGAAATAATTTTTCCAGCTAAAAATATCCACTTAGATTTTTCAGAGGCGGTTGGGTGGGAGAGTTGCCCGCAAGTAAAAGTGGCAGATAAGCATTGTGAAAATAAACACCAACTAAGCATATTTAAAGATGCTCTTTTGGCGGAACTTTTAGAAAATGGTTCATTAGAAGGGCTGGGAGGAATTTATAACTACTTGCGAGGAAATACTATTTATTGTAACTCGGCTAGTAATAGCAAAAATTATCTTCTGCGAGTTGCTTTGCAATCTTTAGAGAGTTTTCTAGTAGCAGAAGATAAAAGTGAAAAAGACAAGTGCTTAATTAAATTAATTGGTCTTGGTCCTGGTTTGACCCCAGCTGGAGATGATTTTTTAACAGGCTGGGCCTGTGGCGAGAAAATTGGTATGACAACACCTGACTATACTATCCGTAATTTTTTGCAGAGAGTTAGTTTTTCTAATTTAACAACATTTGAAAGTGGCATACAGTTACAAGCTGCTGCAGAAGGTGGATATAATGAATATTTAATTAAATTGGTAGAAAAATTAAATAATAATGTGACAGAAATAAGAGATTCTGCTTATAACCTGCAAAAAATTGGAAGTAGTTCTGGTTCAGATATGCTTAGTGGATTAATTTGGTCCATTTTCATGTATATCACTAATGAAATGCGTATTGATTTGTAGAATATTCACAAAGGTATTAGCTATAATATCAAAGAATATATAGTAACGGAAACAGAAAAAAACTTATTTTAGATACCTTTTAAAGGAGGTTTAACCTTGGAAGAAAAAATTAAAGATCTTCATGAACGACGCAAGAAGATAAAACTTGGCGGTGGCGAGAAAAGAATTGAAAAACAGCACGCTAAAGGCAAAAAGACTGCCAGAGAAAGAATAGACGCGCTGTTAGATGCTGAAAGTTTTCAAGAAATAGGCATGTATGTTGAACATCACGCTCAAAGTCTGGGTATGGCTGATAAAGAAATACCAGCTGAAGGTGTAGTAACTGGGCAAGGAACTATTGGTGGTAGAAATGTTTTTGTATATGCTCAGGATTTTACAGCAATGGGTGGATCACTTGGTGAAATGCATGCTAAAAAGATATGGAAAGTTATGGATATGGCTGCTAAAGCTGGTGTACCAATCATTGGTTTAAATGATTCAGGTGGTGCTCGTATTCAAGAAGGAGTGGGTTCACTAGCAGGTTATGGTGGTATTTTTAGTAGAAATACTCATAATTCTGGTGTTATTCCACAAATTTCTGTAATCTTAGGACCTTGTGCTGGTGGTGCTGTATATTCTCCAGCCCTTACTGATTTTGTATTTATGGTAGATGATACTAGTAAGATGTTCATTACTGGTCCACAGGTTATTAAATCTGTAACAGGTGAAGAGGTTAGTGCAGAAGAATTAGGTGGCGGAATGACTCATAATGAAATTAGTGGGGTTGCCCAATTCTTGGCTCAAAATGAAGAAGCTTGTTTTGATCAAATTAAAAAACTAATCAGCTTTATTCCAAACAACAACTTAGAAGGAGCTCCTGTTAAAGAAACAGCTGATTCTTTTGAAAGAAGTGCTGAGGAGTTAAGGGAAATTGTTTCAGATAATCCTAATAAACCTTATGACGTTAGAGATGTAATCAATCAAATTGTTGATGATCAGGATTTCTTTGAGGTTCAGCCATTTTTTGCAAAAAATATTGTTATTGGTTTTGCAAGAATGGGTGGCAGATCTGTTGGTATTGTTGCAAATCAACCTAAGTTTAAAGCTGGTTGTTTAGATATTGATTCATCTGATAAGGCTGCTCGCTTTATTAGATTTTGCGATGCTTTCAATATTCCAATTTTAACATTAACAGATGTACCTGGTTACTTACCTGGTGTAGATCAAGAGTATGGGGGAGTAATTAGACATGGTGCTAAGTTGCTTTATGCATATTCTGAAGCTAGTGTACCAAAAATCAATGTGATTACAAGAAAAGCATATGGTGGAGCATATATTGCTATGAGCAGTAGGCATGTTGGGGCAGATTATGTTTTTGCATGGCCAATTGCCGAAATTGCAGTTATGGGACCTGGTGGTGCTGCGAATATTATCTTTAGAAGAGAGATTAAAGCCTCTGATGATCCTGCTGAAACAAGAGCAAAGAAAATTGAAGAATATCGTGAAAAATTTGCTAATCCATATCAGGCAGCTAAAGATGGTTATGTAGATGATGTAATTTTACCTGAAGAAACCAGAAAGAGAGTTATCATGGCTTTAGAATCTGTCATCGGCAAAAGAGAAGATAGACCGCAGAAAAAACACGGTAACATTCCACTCTAAAAATGTCAGATATTAACATAATAAGCAAGGAGGTCTGCAAACGATGACAGCATTAGAATTATTGCAGGATCCAGCTTTAAGTCAAAGCATGACTGTTGGTCAGAAATTAATAGCTGGCTCACAGGTCGCTGTGCTGGGTATGGGAATTGTATTCTTCATATTAATCCTGTTGATGTTTGTTTTAAAAATGATGAAGAAGTTTCTTTATGAAGAGTTTGAAGTGAAGGAAGAAGCTCATTCAATTACAAAAATTAATAAATCTAAAATGGCAACTACTGACTCGGTTGATGAGTATGAGGAAGAGATTGTGGCCTCAATTATGGCTGCATTAAGACATCATATTGATCAGAGTTCTGGTGGCTATAAAATAAGAAGTATTAAACGGACTGGTGGCGATAATGTGCCAATCTGGGGTAAAATGGCCCGTGGTGGAATTAATAACAATAATCTAGTGAAAGTTTTTAAGGAGGTAGATCATGAATAAAGTATATCGTGTAGTAGTTAATGGAAATGAATATGAAGTAGAAGTGGAAGAAATAGGTGGAGGAACTACTTCAAGTTCAGCAACTAATTCTGAACCAGTAGTTGAAAAGAGTAATCCAACTTCTAAACCTGCTCCAAGACCAACGCCTAAAAAAAGGCCTGTTAAAAAACAAAGACAACAACCAGCTGTATCTGGTGCGGGAAGTATTACAGCACCGATGTCAGGTACGATATTAGAAGTTAAAGTTGCTGAAGGTGACAGTGTATCTTCAGGTGATTTGTTATTAGTTCTGGAAGCTATGAAAATGGAAAATGAAATTTATGCTCCAGGCGATGGAACAGTTGCTAGCGTAAATGTTAGTGCAAACGATAAAGTGGATTCAGGATCGGTATTAATCGAAATAGAATAGGATTTTGAAGGAGGTCCAGTAACTTGTTAAACGTATTTATAGATTTCCTTAATGAAACAGGTATTGCAGCATTACAATGGGGTCACATAGTGATGCTTTTAATTTCCTTTATTCTACTCTATCTGGGTATTGTGAAGAAATATGAACCTTTGCTGTTAGTACCGATTGCTTTTGGAATGATGCTTGTAAATCTTCCTTTGACAGGCTTAATGGCACATGCCGCTAATGGTCAACCTGCAGGTCTATTAAGATATTTTTATTTTGGAGATGAACTTGGTATCTTTCCGCCGATAATTTTTCTTGGGATTGGTTCAATGACAGATTTTGGACCATTAATTGCTAATCCCAAAAGTTTACTCTTAGGAGCTGCTGCTCAGTTTGGTATATTTATTACTTTTATTGGAGCAATATTACTTGGTTTTGCCGGGTATCAAGCTGCCCCGATTGGAATAATTGGTGGGGCAGATGGACCAACAGCAATTTATCTTGCCTCACAATTGGCACCTGAGTATTTGGGTGCAATTGCAGTAGCTGCCTATTCCTATATGGCACTTGTTCCGGTTATTCAACCTCCAATAATGAAATGGTTGACTACAGAAGAAGAACGTCAGGTTAGAATGGAACAACTTAGACCGGTTTCTAAAAAAGAAAAAGTTCTTTTTCCAATTATTGTAACGGTAATTGTGGTTTTAATTCTACCACCGGCTGCACCATTAATTGGGATGTTGATGTTGGGTAATCTTTTTAAAGAATCTGGTGTTGTAGACCGTTTGAGTGAAACAGCCCAAAATGCTCTTATTAACATTGTTACTATTTTTCTGGGAATTTCTGTCGGTGCTAGTGCATCAGCAGATAAATTTTTACAGGTAAAAACTTTGCAAATCATGTTCTTAGGTGTGATTGCTTTTGCAATTGGTACTGCTGCTGGGTTGTTACTTGGTAAATTAATGCACAGATTATCTGGTGGTAAAATTAACCCGCTTATTGGAGCAGCTGGTGTTTCGGCTGTACCGATGGCAGCTAGAGTTGTACAAAAAGAGGGTCAAAAAGCAGATCCGTCTAACTTTTTATTAATGCATGCCATGGGACCAAATGTAGCAGGGGTAATTGGTTCAGCGGTTGCTGCAGGTGTTATGATGTCCATTTTCGCTTAATTGTAGTATTGTTACAAAAAGAAAGCAAGATATTTAGTTAACTTTTACAAAGGTAAATAACGACAATAAATAGAATTGTATAAACAGAGTTGATAAAATATAAACTAAAAAAAGGTAAAGCTAATACATAGATATTTTTTACCTGGACCTAATCAATTGGAGTATCTTTTAAAGGGGGTGCTGCCCAAGCTGAAGTGGTAATTTAGTTTTTGGTAGTCAAGTCAACTTTATAAGAAAAATTCAAATAAAATCTAGGAGGAATTAATAATGTTTAAAGAAAGACCAGTTGAAGTATCTCAAGAGGAAATCACAATAAAAGTAGAGGAAATCGAACCATTTTTGAGTGCACCTGCACTTGATATGGCTGAACCTAAACCTTGTAAAATTGAATTGAAAGACGGTTCTACTATGCTGATTAGAGAAGTAAAAGATGAAGAACTTCCTATGCTTTTAGATTATGTTAAAAAGTTTATGGAAAAAGGTTCTAAAGACTTTTATGATATCGTTGGTGCTCGTGTTTATGCTGAGCTCTTAGGTTATTATCGTAAGCGTCTGAAAGACCCATATCTCTTCGTAGGTGCTATTGACGGAGAATGTGTTGGTTTTGCTAATGGTCGTGTTAGAGATAAAGATATTAACATTAGTTTGCATACAATGGCTTTCAAACGTGGTTTAAGAGTAGGAGCTACTCTTTATTACCGTAAACTTGTATATGCTTTTGAAGAACAAGGTAATGAAGAAGTATGGTCTACATTTGAAAGTTATAATGGTTGGAAGCGTTGGGGTCTAGGAATGGCTCAGCCATCTTATCCTTACCCAGAATATCAGCATGAATTAGGCGGAGCACGTGTCTTTTATGTTGATCAGCAGTACTGGAATGCCGCTGTTAAAGATTATGTAGGTCAAATGGTAGGAAATGAAATTAGCTATGATGTTTCTGATGAGCTACTTGCTAAAAACGAAAAGCTACGTTTACCAGATGGCGTTAATATCTAAGTAATTGTTTCTACTTTAAATTAAAATATAGTTATATAGATGAAGACATAGATAACGATAGTATAGTCCTCATTAAGCTAAGAAAAATCCCCATCTGATTATTGCATATGTGATTTGAGGATGGGGATCTTCTTCAAAAAGGAGTTGTTAATATGGCTAAAAAAGTATTTGTAAAAGAGGGAACATACTATGATTCTGTAACTTTAATGTCTGTGGCTAAAGACGTTAAAAGTTTAGATGGTATAACAGAAGCTGTAGTAGTTATGGGTACAGATGCCAATAAAGGTATCTTAAAAGAAGCTAATTTGCTTTTACCAGAAGCCGAAGCTGCCAATGCTAATGATTTAGTTATTGTAGTAGATGGTGAAGAAGATGTATTAGATGAAGCAATTGAAACTACCAAAACCTTGATGGCAGAAAAGAAAAATGCTGGAGGGGGAAAAGCGGAAGAAAAACCTTCCACATTAAGAGGAGCTATTGAAGCACAGCCAGACTCAAACCTGGTAATTATTTCAGTTCCAGGTCAGTTTGCTGCACGTGAAGCACGTAAAGCTCTAAATAATGGTTTACATGTTATGCTTTTCAGTGATAATGTTCCTGTAGAAGATGAAATTGCACTTAAAGAACTTGCAGTAGAAAAAGATTTATTATTGATGGGACCAGATTGTGGTACAGCAATTGTAAATCAAGCTCCACTTGCCTTCGCTAATGTAGTAAGCAAAGGTCCAGTTGGTATTGTAGCTGCTTCCGGAACAGGTGCTCAAGCAGTATCCAGTCTGGTAGATCGCCAGGGTGTTGGCTTATCACAGGTAATTGGTACTGGTGGTCGTGATTTAAAGTCTAAAGTAAAAGGTATTGAGATGATTAAAGATTTAAAGGCACTTGCTCAAGATGATGATACTGAAGTAATTGTCTTGGTTTCTAAGCCACCGGCTAAAGAGGCTGCTGAGAAAATCATGGAAGAAGTTAAAAAGATAAAAAAACCAATAGTAGTTAATTTCCTTGGAGGAGATCCATCTGTAGTAGAAGGTACAGATGCTATCTGGGCTAATACTTTAGAAGATGGTGCATTTAAAGCTGTAGGAATTATTAAAGGTGAAGATGTTGCTGCTGGTGGTATGAGTCAATCAGAGATTGAAGAGATTGTGAAAGAAGAAACAAGTAATATGAATTCTAAGCAAAAATATCTACGCGGACTTTATACAGGTGGGACACTCTGTAGTGAAGCTTTAATTCAGCTAACCAATGAATATGGTGATATGTATTCTAATATCCCTATTTCTGAGGGTTATGGATTAAAAGAAGATTTAAAAAGTATAGAAAACACAGTAATTGATCTTGGCGAAGACGATTTTACTCAAGGAAAGCCACATCCAATGATTGAACCTTATATGAGATCTGAAAGATTATTAGAAGAAGCAAAAGATGAAGAGGTTGGTGTCATCTTAATAGATGTGGTAATTGGCTATGGTTCGCATATGGACCCTGCTGGCGAAGTTGCTGAAGCTATCAAAGAAGCAAAAGCTACAGTTGCTGATCGTGGTGGCTACCTTTCTGTAATAGCTTCTGTTTGTGGTACTGATAAAGATCCACAGAATTTAGATATGCAGGAAGAAAAGCTCCGAAAAGCTGGGGCTAAAGTTCTCCCCACAAACGTGCAGGCTGTTCGTGTAGCTAGTCAAATTCTTTCTGGAATTAATTAGGGGGGAGAGATATATATGACAGATAAAAAACTACATGAACTATTTAAAGAAGAACTGAAGGTTATTAATATTGGTCTTGAATCATTTGCAGAAAACTTGAAAGGTGAAGGTTTTGATGCAGTTCAGGTAGATTGGCGTCCACCTGCTGGTGGCGATGAAAAAATGGCCAAATTACTTGATGAGGTAGAATCTGAAAAAATTGATGATGCAAATAAAAAAGCTGTAGAAAAAATACAAAAAAGTGATCCAGTATTAATTGGAGTAGGTGTTGCGGGTAAAGATTTGCCAGGTATGGAAGGTAAAATGATTCTTCATGCTTCACCTCCAAATACTTGGGATAACATGTCTGGTCCTATGCAAGGTGCTGCTATTGGAGCATGTATTTATGAAGGCTGGGCTGCAGATGAAGAAGAAGCTGTAAAATTAATTGAATCAGGTGAAGTAACATTTGATGCTGCTCACCATCACAATGCTGTTGGTCCAATGACGGGTATTGTATCTCCATCAATGCCAGTCTGGATTGTTGAAAATAAAACATATGGAAATAAAGCATATTGTACTTTGAATGAAGGTTTAGGAAAAGTACTCCGTTTTGGTGCAAATGGATCAGATGTAATTGAAAAATTAAAGTGGATGGAAAAAATTCTTGGTCCAGCACTTGGAGATGCTCTCGCTAAATCTGATGGTATTAATTTAAAAAACATAACTGCTCAAGCTCTGCATATGGGTGATGAAGTTCATAATCGTAATAAGGCTGCTACCTCATTATTTATGAGAGAGATTATTCCTTACTTACTACAAACTGATTACTCAAATGAAGATTTAAAAGAAATAATTGAGTTCATGGGTGGTAATGAACATTTCTATCTTAACTTATCCATGCCTGCTTCTAAAGCAACTATGGATGCTGCTGATGGGATTGAATATAGTACGGTTATTACAGCAATGGCTAGAAATGGTGTAGATTTTGGGATTAGAATTAGTGGACTTGAAGGAGAATGGTTTACTGCTCCAGCAGAGAAAGTTGACGGTCTCTACTTCCCAGGTTATAGTGAAGAAGATGCCTGTCGAGATCTTGGAGATAGTACTATTTCTGAGACTGCGGCAGTTGGTGGATTTGCCATGGCTGCTGCTCCAGCTATCGTTGGATTTGTTGGAGGTACAGTTGATGATTCTATTAAATTTACCAAAGATATGTATGAAATTACCTTAGATGAGAATCAGAATTTCACAATTCCTACACTTAGTTTCCGCGGTACTCCAACAGGTATCGATTTAAGAAAAATTATCGAAACTGGTATTTTACCAACAATTAACACGGGTATAGCACATAAAGAGCCAGGCATTGGTCAGATCGGTGCTGGTCTGGTAGATCCACCAGTTGCATGTTTTAAAAAGGCCTTAAGGGCATTTGCTCAAAAATATAATGATAAAATTTAAAGAGGAGTGATTAGTTAATGAAACTTTATGATTTAACACAACCTATTGGTGTTTCAACTCCACCTTGGCCAACTTATGAGCCACTTGAACTGAAATATTTCAAGCGTCTTTCAACTGAAAGAGTTAATGGTCAAATTATCAAAACTAGTAACCATATTGGTACTCATCTTGATGGTGAAAGACACTTCTGGACTGCCGGTCGCGATATGGCTAGTATTCCGTTAGAAGATCTTTATGGTGATGCTGTAATCGTTGATTTAAGTGATGCAGTAGGAGATTACGATATTTATACTTCTGAAATGGTAGAAGAAAGGGTAGATGTTAAAGAAGGCGATATCCTAATTATTAATACTGGTTACCACAAATATGCTTGGGATCAGCCAGAAGCTGATGAAGAAAGATATTTCATGAAGCATCCTGGTCCTAATTATGAATTTAGCGAATGGGCAAAGAAAAAGAAAATTAAGTGGATTGGTGTTGATTGTGGTTCTGCAGATCACCCAATGAATACAGTATGTAAAAAATTACGTCCTGATTTAGCAGCAGAATGTGAAGAACATCTTGGTGCTTCATTAGAAGAAGTTTTCTCTCATCCAGAGAGTAGACAATTTATGCATACAAAGTTATTCCCAGAAGGCATTATTCACGCTGAAAACCTTGGTGGAGAGATTGATAAACTTCTCAACAAACGTTGTAAAGTTGGTTTCTTCCCATGGAAAGGTGTCGATCTTGAGTCAAGTATCGGCCGTTGTGTAGCCTTTGTTGATGAAGATTAATTAATAAATAAATTGGGAATTCTGTGTGTATTTTACATACAGAGTTCCCTTAATTATGTTAAAATTTGATAAAATAAATAATATTTGGATTACCATAATAATAATAGATTGAAAGTGAAAAGATAGCAGTTAGTAATGCTATCCTGCGCCCGCGCTAGAGTAAACACGGTTGGAGGAAAGTAGTTACATGTAAGATGTGTTTGCAAATTATATACAAAAATGTGAAATATAAACTTGTTTTAGAACAAGTTATCAGATATAATACTATTGTCGTCATTTGTCGATTTTTGTAGGTTTGACTTTCGGAGGTGAGATATTAATGATAAGAGATTTAGCGTATCATAAGCCGGATACTATCAAGGAAACAATTGAATTACTCGGTTCTTGTGAAGGAAAGACTTCTTTACTGGCTGGTGGTACAGACTTGGTGGTAAATATGCGTAAGGATGCTTACCATCCAGATAATGTTATTGATGTTAAAGGTATAGAAGAGTTGAAGAGACTTGAATATAGTGAGGATGAAGGACTATATCTTGGAGGATTAGTCACTTGTAATCAGTTAATTTTTAGTGAGATGATAAATGAGAAATACCCTGTTTTAGTAGAAGCTTGTAAAAAACATTCTTCTCATCAGATTCGTAATAGGGCAACTGTTGTTGGCAATATATGTGGTGCATCTCCTGGTGCTGACCTGGCTCCTGCTTTATTAGTACTTGGTACTGAAGTAGATGTTGTAGGTCCTAATGGAGAGAGATTAATTCCATTGGTTGATTTCTTTACTGGTGTGAAGAGAAATGCATTAGAAGAAGGAGAAATTGTTAGAGGTTTAAAAGTTGCTTCTCCTATTAAAGGTTATAAAGCAAATTATAGTAAAAAAGCTAGAATTAAAGGTCCTGACCTTAGTGCTGTGGGTGTTGCTGGCTTAGCTTCTAGAGAAGAAGGTGTTGTTCGCTTTGCATTTGGTGCGGTCGCTCCGACTCCAGTCTATCTAGATGTAAGTGATCTTTTTGCTGAGAAGGATTATAAAGCAGCAAAAGAAGAACTTATGGAAAAAGTTGATGCATCTATTAGTCCGATTACAGATGTTAGAAGTACTGAAAAATACCGGAGAAGAATAGCCGGTGTCTATACACGTAGACTGCTTGAAGAATTATGGGGAGAGGGTGATAAATAATGAAACGTACTATTTCCTTAACTGTAAATAATCGCCCATATACTTTTGAAGTAGATGATCGTAAAACATTACTTGAAGTATTAAGGAAAAGACTCAGCTTAACAGGTACAAAAGAAGGCTGTGGTGAAGGAGAATGCGGTGCTTGTACAGTAATTATGGATGGTCAGGCTGTTACAAGTTGCTTAATCCTTGCTGTTGAAGCCGATGGTACTGATATTGAAACAATTGAAGGTCAGTCTATAGATGAAGATATTAGTGATGTACAACAGGCATTTATTGACGAAGGAGCTGTCCAGTGTGGTTTCTGTACACCTGGTATGGTAATGTCAACTGAAGCTCTGTTAAGAAGGAATCCTAATCCTTCAGATGAAGATATTAGAGTTGCGTTAGCAGGTAACCTTTGTCGTTGTACTGGATATTATACAATAATTGATGCTGTGAAAAATGCCGCTAATAAGAGAGGAGGCAAAAAATAATGGCTGAAGATATCATTGGAAAAAGTGTAGAAAGAATTGATGCTTTGGCGAAAGTAACTGGTGATGCACAATATGTGCATGATCTTGAATTACAGGGCATGTTACATGCGAAAATACTTAAGAGTCCACATGCTTTTGCTGATATAGTAAGCATTGATACTTCTAAAGCAGAAAAACTACCTGGAGTTTGGGCAGTTTTAACTGGTGAAGATGTTAAACAATATAAAATTGGTCTCTACCTGGTTGATAAGACTATTCTTGCTGTTGATAAAGTAAGATATCATGGTGAGCCAGTTGTAGCTGTTGCTGCTGAGACTGAAGAAATTGCTCAACATGCACTTGAATTAATTGAGATTGAATATAATGAGTTAGAGCCTGTATTAGACGTTAAAAAGGCTACTGAAAAAGATTCTCCTATTGTGCATGAAGATTTAGGTGAATATGAACATATGGAAGGAGTATTCTTCCCTGAGCCTGGTACTAATATTGCAAATCACTTTAAAATCCGTAAAGGTGATATAGATGATGGATTTGCAGAAGCAGATCATATAATTGAAAATGAGTTTTATTTGCCACAGGTAAACCATGTTGCAATGGAGACGCATACTTCTATTGCCCGTTGGAAAAAAGGTAGAAAAGTTAAGATTTGGAGTAGTGCTCAGTCACCATTTGCCGTTAGAGATTTACTTGGTAAAGGTTTAGGTCTTCCCCATGAAAGTATTGAGGTTGTTGTTCCATATGTAGGTGGAGGTTTTGGTGGAAAAGCTGGTATTCACTTTGAACCACTTGTAACATTACTCTCCCGGGCAGCAGGTGGCCGTCCTGTTAAATTTGTTGCTTCACGTGAAGAAGAATTTAACTCAGTACCAGTTCGCCAAGCGTTATTATCTCGCTTTAAAACTGGTGTTAATGAAGATGGTAATATCGTTGCACAAGAAATAGAATTTCTATGGGATAGTGGTGCTAACGCAGATTATGGTGTTAATGTTACTAAGGCTGCTGGAGCTGCTGGATGTGGACCTTATGAAATAGATAATGTTAAACTAGACTCTTTAACAGTCTATACTAATAAGCTTTATGGTACTGCTTATCGTGGCTTTGGCCACCTTGAAGTACTTTGGGCAACCGAACGTCAGATGGAACATGTTGCTAAAAAACTTGGCATGGACCCTTACGAATTACGCAAGAAAAATATTTTGCGTCCTGGTTCCCGTACAATTACTGGTGAGAAGCTTTATGAACACTCAGGTAGTGTAGGTAAGTGTCTTGATGAAGTAGCTAAAGCATTGAATTGGGATCAGAAAAAAGAAGAGCCATCAGCTCCTCATAAGGCAAGGGGCCGGGGGCTAGCATTACTGCATAAAGCACCTGCCATGCCTACAGATGTAGGTGCAGGAGCTCTGCTTAAGTTTAATGAAAATGGCTCAGTTAATTTGACATTATCTTTAGTTGATTATGGTCAAGGAACGTATACTGCATTGGCGCAAATAGTTGCTGATCAATTAAGCATGCCAGTCGATAGAGTTAATGTAGTTTGGGAAAACAATACAGAAACTGAACCATATGATTGGCAGACAGTTGCTAGTAAAGGACTTTTCATATCAGGTAATGCTGTTATAGATGCATGTAAGGATCTTAAAAAGCAAATGAAAGAGGTTGCGGCAGGGCCATTACGTGCTTCAGTAGATCATATTGTTTTGGAAGATGAAAAAATATATGTAAATCATCATCCAGATCACTATATAGAATATAAGGATATTGGTATGGGTTATACTTATCCAAATGGTAATGGGATTGGCGGTCCACTGATGGGTAGAGGAAGATATATTGCTCAGGGGCTGACCAATATGGATAAAGAAACTGGCCAAGGTTTACCAGCATTGGATTGGACCTTTGGCGCTCATGCTGTTGAGGTAGAAATAGATAAGGAAACTGGTGAATATGAAGTTGTTAAGATGGCTTCTGCTTTTGATTTAGGTAGAGCTATCAACAAGCAAAATGTTATCGGACAGATCCAAGGTGGAATGGTGCAGGGATTTGGTTCTGCTGTAATGGAAGGCTATCAATTTGATGGCGAAGGCCATATCAGAACTAATACCTTTACTGATTATAAGATACCAACAACTATGGATATTCCGAAAGACTTCACACCAATTATTGTGGAAACACCACAGGTAGATGGACCTTACGGGGCAAGAGGCGTGGCGGAACACCCTATGATATCAGTTCCACCGGCAATTGCTAATGCAATTCAAGATGCGCTAGGTATTACAATTGATGAATTACCTCTTACTCCAGAAAATATAATTGAACATCTGGAAAACAAATAGGATAATCATTCCCTTCCGTTTAATATTATCCTAATAAAGTAGCAACTGCATTCTTGTGGTTGCTACTTTTTTTTGTTTGACTATGATTGTATAGATTGTTAAAATAGAATAGAAAAGTTAATATAAGTGTTCAGTTTAGGTTTCTATGATTAGTTGTTCTGCTAATTTAGAATTAATAAGGAAAACGGTGAGAATCCGTTGCTGTAGTCGCAGCTGTAACCGGTTTAGTTGACATTTTTCACTGCTGATGTGGGAAGGAAAATGTTTAGATGCCGGGAGCCAGAAGACTTGCCTTGATTGTATGCTTCGTCAACACCTCCGACTTAGGGGTAGCGAAGATAAAGGCTAGGTCTATTTTTTAAACCTGAATTTATTGCTACCTTTCTGTGGGAAGGTAGTTTTTTATTTTTTATTACATAATTCAGGGAGATGAGAAGATGAAAAAGATTATTTGTTTATTGTTGTTTATGTTGGTTTTGCTTTTTTCAATGGAGTTTATTGTTTTGGCAGACGAAGTAACTGAGTTTTTATTGGATGAGATAGTAGTTACAGCTAGCAAGTATGAGACGCCACTTTCTGAAGTACCAGTTAGTATGGAAGTTATTACAAGTGAGGAAATTAAAAATAGCAGTGCTCAAAACATAGCAGATATTTTAAAACAAGTGGCTGGTGTGCAGATTCAAAATTATGGAGGGCCAGCAGGCCAGAAGACTATCTATCTAAGAGGGGCTAAGGCGGAACAAATTCTTGTTTTATTAGATGGCAATCCGATAAATAGTAGTCAAAATGGCAGCGTCGATTTAGGACAATATTTATTAGACAACATTGAAAAGATTGAGGTATTGAAAGGGCCAGCTTCTGCTATTTATGGCGCAAATGCTTTAGGTGGTGTCATCAATATCCTAACTAAAAAGGGTAATGATGCAATTGGAACTAATTTAAATATTGATTGGGGTTCATATTCTACAAAAAGTTTAGTTTTATCACATGGAATTAAATCGGAAGATACAGAGATATTCTTAACTGTTTCTAAAAAAAATTCTGATGGACATCGAAAAAACAGTGGACTAGAGCAAAAATTATACTCTGCAAGAATCGATCATCATATTGATAAAAACAATGAACTTGCTTTTACTTTTCTTTATAATGATTCTGATAAAGAATCACCAGGTCAGATAAGTTCCTTTACACCAAATGGAACTCCTGAGGCCAGCCAAGATGATTTGCACAGAAACTTTGCGTTAACCTGGAACAATCAGGCAGAGTTAAAAGACACATTTTTTAAAGTTTATTATCATGAACAAATAAATACATATGATAATCCAGCTCTTTGGAATTATTCTGGTCCAAGTATTCATAAAACAAATCGCAAGGGTCTTAATTTTAACCAAAGTTATTATTGCGAAAACAATAATATTAGCTATGGGATGGAACTAGTAGAAGATAAAATAGATAGCAATGAGAATGGAAGACATGATTTTACTACACAATCTCTTTATTTGGATAATAAATGGTATTCAGGGCAAAAAATTATTTTAAATACAGGAATTAGATATGATCAACATGAAAAATTCCCTTTTGAAATAAGCCCGCGTCTAGGTTTAGTATATAAAATTAAAGCAGATAGTTTTTTGAAGTTATCAATAGCTGACGCATTCAGGGTCCCAACCTTTAATGATCTTTATTGGCCTGAAGATTTTTATACAGTAGGGAATCCAAATTTAGTTCCAGAAGATTCGCGTGCATTTGAGTTAGCTTTTAAAACTATAAAATCTAATAATAATAAATTAGAAATTAATTTCTTTAAGCGAAAAACGTCTAATTTAATTAATTGGGCGACTGGCCCCGACGGTAAATGGAGACCAGCTAATATTGGTTTAGCTGAAACAGATGGTCTTGAACTCATTGTACAAAAAGCAATAACTAATAATATACTCTTTGATTTTAATTATACTTACCTGGATAGTGAAAACATTAATAATGGAGATCAGTTAACAGACAGTAATTTAAGCAATATTGCTCTGACCTATAGTAGAAGCAATTATCAAATAAATTTAAGCGGGAAAAAGGTTAGTGGTCGCATTGATGATAAAGAAGCTTATACAGTTTTTGATTTAACTGTAATTAAAGATATAGCATTTAGAAAACATGATTATTCATTAGAGTTTAGTATTAATAATTTGTTTAATGAAAATTATGAAGTTCAGACAGGTTATCCCATGCCTGGTCGTAATTATATGCTAGAGGTAAGTACAGACTTTTAGTTAAAAATTAAACTTAATAATAGGGGAGGTGTTGATCATTAAAAATTTCAATAAGATATTAAGTCCTTTATTATTTGCTTTTATCATATCAGTGTTTTTGCATAGCTGGATTATTGCTGGAGTAGAATTAACTATAGATCTGCAGCAAGGAAATTTAAAAGAAACAACAAATATAAAGCAGACTGTAAGAATTAAGATGGTCTCACCTCAACCTGAAGTTGATATAATTAAAAAATTATCTACTAATGATAAAAGTATTAATAAAAGACCGGTTCTAGAAGATAAGATTGAACCAAGGGTAATAGAGAATAATTCAAATAGACCCGAAACAGATAAAATTCAATCATCTAAAAAGAAGAAAATTAAACAAAATATAATTAAAAATAAATTAGTTATGCAGGAACCAGTAAAAAAAGAAGCAAAAAAAGAACCAGAAAAAGAAGACGAAAAGAAGTTTAAAATGTTTGATTCAGCTCAATTTACTGAAAATTTAATTGCTGAAAAATCTAATTCAGCAACTAAAACAGAGGAAGAATTTAAAAAAATGCATTCGGAATCTACTCAATTGGAGAAAAGAAGAGAAAGAACTATTAAAATTCAGCATAAGAAGACTCAAGTTGAAATTAATGGAGATATAAATGATAAAGACATAATTAATAATCATAAACAGATAATAGATTTTACTGCTGATAACAAAGGAATAAAAGGAGCAAAAAAACCAAAAATAACTTTTTACCAAGCACCTCTTTATCCAGAAAAGCTTAGGAGACGTAATATTGAAGGTAGAGTAATATTAAAATTAACAATTAATCAGCAGGGTAAATTAATGAAAATTAAAGTATTTGAGTCATCTGGTTATAAATTATTTGATCAAGCAGCAGTAAAGGTAATTAAAGATTGGAAATTTAGGCCTGCTCTGTATCAAGATGAAAAGATAGTATCTGTAATAAGTCTCCCAATTAGATTTAAGCTAAAGGAATGAGGTGTTAAAAGTTAGTAATTTAATAGAACAGGGTGGTTTATTTATCTACCCTTTAATTATTGTTTCGGTTATTATTTTTACAGTAATTTTAGAGAGGTTTTTTGTATTTTTATTTATTAAAAAATCGGTATCAGATTTGTTTATGCAGAAATTAAAAAATTACATATTATTAAATCAAGCAGAAAATGCATATCAAATGTTAAATAAAATAAAGGGTCCAATTGGGTTGACTTTAAAGCAGGCAATCAATCACATTGAAAAAGATCCGGAAATTATAAAAGAGTATATGGCTTCGGCGGAAATAGATAGTTTTCCTCAATTAGAGAAAAGGTTAGGCCTATTAAATTTTCTCGGAAAAATAAGTCCAACCTTAGGTCTACTAGGTACTGTGGCAGGTATGATTAAAATTTTCCATGTTTTATCGCTGAATGGAGAACCAACTCAGTTAGCTGGAGGCATATCAGAGGCTCTTTTGACTACTGCGGCTGGACTTATTATTTCAATTCCTGCACTTGCGGCATATTATTTTTTTATAAGTAGATTAGATAATATTGCCACACATTTAGAAAAAAGAAAAATAGAACTATTAAATTTTCTAAAAGAATCTTCAGAGGTCAATAATTATGAAATATAAAATAAAAAAAGAAAACCTTGCTATTAATTTGACTCCGATGATAGATGTGGTGTTTTTACTGTTAATATTTTTTTTGGTTTCTTCAACTTTGAATATTAATGAACCTGTTCGTACAATTAATCTTCCAGAAAGTTATGTTACCAGCACGAAAAATACGGCGATGAGTATTTCTGTTGATGCGGAAAATAATTATTATTTTAATGGTAATAAAATAACTGAAATTATCTTAGAAAAAAAGCTACAGTCCCTTTCAGCAAGCAAAAGGAAAGAACTAGCTTTTTATGCAGATCAGAAAACAGATTTTCAGGCAATTATTCAATTGATGGATATTTTAGAGAGATATGGTTATGCGGATATTAATTTTCGAATAAAAGGAATAAAAAATAATGAATTAAGCCCTTAAATGTATTATAATAGATAGAGAAGTGAGGGTGGTTTATGAGTTATCAACTTTTTTCTGTAGGAGATAATGTAGCGGATTATTATATTGATAGAAAATTAATATCTGCTGGTGGTAGTGCTTTGAATGTAGCAGTTGTTGCTAGGAGATTAGGAGTAGAATCTGCTTATCATGGTATTTTTGGAAGTGATGAAGCGGGAGATTTTTTAAAAGAGACACTTAGAAACGAAAAAGTTGACTGTCCAGTTTGTGTTACAAGAAATGGGATGAATGCTATTGCAAAAATTAGAGAGTTAGATAGTGTAACTAAAATAGATGAAGTTGATAAAGGTGTTTATAAAAACTTACAGTTAAACTCAAGTGATATGGGAGAAATTTGCTCTGCTAAATTAGTTCATACTACTGTTTATAGTTATGTTGAGCGTTACCTACCTCGCATAAAAAGAGAGACTAACGTATCTTTTGATTTTTCTTTTTATAGAGAGCTTAAATACTTAGAGCGTGTTTTAGAATGTGTTGATTTCGCGTTCTTTACGAAAACAGGTGGGGAGGATGTTCGCAATTTCTTAAGTTGGGCCAGTGAAAAGGGGCCGCAATTAACTATTATGTTGATGGGTAGTGAGGGAAGTTTACTTTATTATAAAGGAGTTTTTTATCATCAATCTGCTTTGCCTATAAATGTAGTGGATAGTCTTGGTGCTGGCGATGCATATATTGCTGCTTTTTTGACCGAGTTGATAAATAATAAAATATTTGCTGGAAAAGAGATTTCAGTGAAAATAATAGATAAAATAATGCAACGAGCAACTAAAACTGCTGCAGAATATTGTCAATTAGTTGGTTCTCTGGGGATACATAAAGGAGTGGATTATGATTAAAAAAAGTTACTGGATTTTACTAATTATTTTGTTGATTCCTTTATTGGTAAAAAGTTATTTTTTCATATTTGATAGGCATTATGAATCACAGTATTTTTCTTTAACTGAAGAACATTGGCGCAGATTAGAGATAAATGAAGAAAATCAAGATAAGGCTGAAGAACTATTGCATCAGCTTGACCAGAAACTAAAATTGCTTAATAATAAAATAAATTTTGCTATACCGGAAAAGACGATTAAAATTGGCACAACCAGAAAACCATCTAAAGAGTTTAGATCTTATATAGTAGAGCGTGAGATAATCCTTATTAACGAAGATCTTTATCAGTTGGGGTACCCACCTTTTATTAATTTGCTAACAAGACTTGTCACAAAAAGAAATGGTTCGCTGACAATAGGTCTAGCAGCTTACTTACAAGATTACTATGGTCAAAATTCATCATTTTATAATTTTGGAGCTCCAATTATTCCACTCTCAAAACAGTTTGTTGATAAATTAAGTCAACGGGCATTTGAAGCAATTGGTAAGCCGTCAGGTGTAGTGGATAATGAACTTTCATTTACATTAATGAGCCATTCATATATTACATTTTTAATTGAGCAATATGGAGAAAAAGTTTTTTTACAACTCTATAATGATTATCAAATAAATGATGAACTGGACCAATTATATAACCAATATTATAATAAAAGTCTTTCTCAATTAAAAAAAGACTGGCTTTTATATCTATCAAGTCAGCCTGATTTTAAGTATGATTGGGAAGATTGGGTTCTGCAAAAATTAAAAATAAATACTCTTGATCGTAATCAGATGTTTTAACCTGCTAAAGATATAGGTTGCATGAATACGTTTTGCATGAAAAATAGAGCAATATAACAGACTAATATAGCTAGTATTGGGGTGACTATCCAACCTAAGGCAATATTTAATAGTTTTTTGTAATTTATATTTCTTCCACCTTTTGCAAGGCCAATCCCAATTACCGCACCTACAACTGCTTGTGAAGCAGATACTGGTACCAATGGGAAAGATGGTAATCCATGCGAAGTTAACCACATTTTGAGAGATTTTGAAGCAAAAAGAAAGAGGACTGTTGAGCTAGAAAGCACAGTAATAAAAGCAGCTACTGGTGAAATTTTAAATATTTGTTTACCAACAGTCATCATTACTCTTTTAGAATAAGTAAAAACCCCAAGGGCAATAGAAAGACTTCCTATCAGAAATAAGACTTGGGTACTGCCTAAATCCATTATTCCCTCAATTTCAATTGAACCAAAATGTATTGATTTAGTAAAAACCCCCATGACATTGGCAATATTATTAGCGCCAAGACTATAAGCACCGAAAGCACCAACAATTATCAATCCAATTCTTGTATAGTGGTCAAGACGTAATAAATGAATTTTATAATTCTTAATAATATATTGAATAATAAAGTAGAAGATTACAGCAATAATTGCGGAAAAAATTGGGCTTAAGACCCAGGTGCCTACAATCTTACTTAATATAGCAGGATCAGTACTAGCACCAACAAAAAAGTTCCAACCAATTATAGCACCAACAATTGCTTGGGATGTGGAGACTGGAAGACCAAATTTTGTCATCCAAAATACAGAAACAGCTGCAGATAATGCAACTATAAAAGCTGCAGGTAGTGTATCGACTGCCCCAAGTGCACCTAATGTCTCAGTTGCACCGGAACCACTGATAACGGAACCTAAAACAATAAAAATACTTGTGATTAAAGCAGCAGTTTTAAAGCGTACCATTTTTGTAGCTACGGCTGTTCCAAATATGTTTGCCGCATTATTTGCGCCGAGTGACCAGCCGAGAAATATACCGCTGGAGATAAAAAATAATGTCCTTAACATATAAATGCCCCCTGACTGGAAAAGTTAGATAGAACGTTTTATTGTAGCAACAGACAAAAATTCGCTGATGGTTTCTGCTTCATCAGATAAGAGAGCAATTTTTTCTGAAAAATATCGAATATGTACTTTTTTACTAAATTCATCGATATTCTGGTTGGAGAATGTTTTGCGTTTTATTTTTTCCTCAGATTTGTCAGCTTCATGTTCATAAAAATGTACTTTATTTATATAATCGTTAACCATACTGATTTCTTCAAAAAATGCTCTGACAGCTCTAACAAGTTCAGTTACAGAAGCTACTGATTGCTCTGTTAATTCTTTGAAATCATCTTCAATAGAGACTGGAATTTCAGGTCTTTCGATTGAGAACTGTACAATTACTTTTTTAGTTAAATCAACAAGATTATCCATTCTTTCCAATAATGATAATACATCTGCTCTTGATTCCGGTATTAACATATACTTATATAACTTGTATTTAATATCTTTTTGATATTGGTCAGCATCGTTTTCTGCTTGTAAAATTTCATCAATATTTTCTTCGAAATCATGATAGTTTTTATTAAGATAGCGATTGACATTTTGCTTAAAAAGAAGAGTTGATCGGTCAACCAGGTCAAGATATTTACTAATCTCTACTTCTAATTCTTTAGAATGATTAAAAAAAGGTTTTTTCATGATCTTTCCTCCTGTTTTTTTATGATGGATTTAGCTTGATCCGGATAATCTGTTATTATCATGTCTACTTTTTCTTTTAATAGATATATAATTTCAGATTCTTTATTTACTGTAAAAACATTCACTTGTAAGCCGTTCTGGTGAGCATTTTTTATTATTTCTGGAGTAATACTTAAATAGTATGCATGTATTGCATCTGCACCTAGTGATTTGCAATATTTAACTGGATCAATTAATCTTGCTGCAAGCAAAGCCCCAGTTTTTACTTCTGGTTCGAGATCTTTAAACTTAAGAAGACTATGGTGATTAAAAGATGAAATTATAGTTTTATCAACTATATCATAACTTTTTATTGATTGCAAAACTTCTTCTTCTAGGCGAGGATAGTTATAAAAGTTCTTTAATTCAATGTTAATTACAGCTAAATTTTGAACTATTGCTAAAACTTCATTAAGAGTGGGTATTTTTTGGCTTTGAAATAGATGACTATAATATTTTCCGGCATCCAATTTCCTTATCTCTGATAAGGTATAGTCTTTGACTAATCCTGAACCATTTGTTGTTCTATCTAAAAGTTCATCATGAATAACGATTGGTTTACCATCTTTGCTAAGTTGCACATCAAATTCTACACCGTCGGCATGCATATTAATTGCACCTTGAAAAGAGGCTATTGTGTTTTCTGGATAAGCACCTGAGGCTCCACGATGGCCTAATATGTATGTTTGCATTGATTGTCACCACACGATTTTTTGTCATATCTTTATCTATTTTTATAAAGCAAAAAAGGCCTATTTAACGCATAGCTATCCCTAAGCATTAAATAGGCCTTTCTCCATTTCTATGACCTTTTTTAAATTAATATTATATTAGTAAATTCATTATATTATAACGTTTGTAAATTGTCAATAAATTTACATAAAGAGATAGCGTCAAAATACTCTTAAACTCATTTATAATTTTTTTAAGAAAATTGTTATATTTCTTTTCAATCGATAGATAAGTTTGATATAATTATACAATATGAAAGAAGGTTATGATATGGATGCTAATATTATTTTTAAAATAGATAAGTTGACAACTTTTGATAAAAAATGGACCATTATATCTGATATTGATTTAGAGATAAAAGAAGGAGAAGTTTTTTCCTTAGTAGGTGAAACTGGGTCTGGTAAAACTACCTTTATTAATGTCTTATCTGGAATTATTGATGATTATCAAGGGCAACTATTATATAAAGGAGTTGTTTTAAGTAAAGAGTTGCGTGATGGAAATTTTGCATTTGTATTTGAAAAATCATCATTAGTAAATAAAATATCTGTTGCAGAAAATTTATCTTTAATTAGTTTTCCGACATTTAAAGTATGGCCATTTATTAACTGGAGAAAAGTTAATAAGAAAGCAGAGAAATATTTGAATTATTTTGATATTGAAATTAATCAAGATGAAATTGTAAGTAATTTAACACCAGAAGAGAAGAAAGTTATTGAGTTAGTAAAATTATTCATGAGAGACCCAGAAGTTGTGGTGTTACATGAACCAACAACTGATTTGAGTGTAGATACAATTCAAAAGTTATATAAAATAATTGATAAATTCAAGAAAAATGGTAAGACAGTAATATATGTAACTAAACAGTGGGAAGAGGCTCTAAAAGTTGCTGATAAAATTGCTGTGCTTACAAAAGGTAAACTGGCTGGTGTGCTTGATTCTGAACAGGCTAAAAAGAATCCTAAAAATTTATTAAATTTATTTTTAGGTATTTATGATAATCGAATAGAACGCAGTGGTGATGAAGCTCCTGAAGTACTTGACTCAATCTTTAAAGCAGCTGAATTTTTAACATCTGAATATGAATTAAAAGATGTTTTGATATTTTTAGCAGAACATGTGACAAAAATTATGGGAGCAGATAGTTGTGTAATTAATTTGATAGACGAAAAGACTGAAACTATTATTGATCAGGTCAATTTTAAGAAGAAAAATAATAGTGTGCCTGAGCTAAAAAATGATAAAGTTTTTTCAATTGTAAAAAATAATAAATTTTATTATACTACTGAAAGAGATAAAGATTTTCAAACTATTTTTAAAAATAAGAGTCAAGGAGTCAAAACTGTTATTTTTGCTCCAGTTTTAATTCGTACTCAATTAGCAAGTGTAATACAATTGTACTATAATAAGATATATATATATTCTGAACGGGAATGGAAATATTTATCAACTTTTGCTAGACAAGCCGCGATTGCTATTGAAGATACTAGATTAATGGGACGTTCCGCTCTTTTGCAAGAAAGCCATCATCGTATTAAAAATAATTTACAGTCCATTATTGGTTTAGTTTCAATCCAAAAACAATTTATAAATAAGGATATTGATTATAATTCAGTATTGAATATTCTTGATGATATTATGGCTAGAATTAAAAGTATTGCAGCTGTTCATGATCTCTTAGCGCAAGATGAAATGGGAAGAAGTATTATAAATTTAAAAGAAATTGTAAATAAAGTACTCAAATTTGCATCTTATCCAGCTCTTGATAAAGATATTGTTATTATACTTGATTTGGAAGATATATTTATACCATATAATAAAGCAACTACTATTGTTTTAATTATTAATGAGCTAGTAGCTAATTGTTATGAACATGCTTTTAAAGGTAGGAAAAAAGGTAAAATTGAGATATTATGTTATAATGATAATGGCAAAGTAGTTTTAATTATCAAAGATAATGGTATAGGAATAAAAGAAAATTTTAATTTAGAAAAGTCATTATCTCTCGGTTTGAATATTGTATATTCAATTATTACGAATGAATTCAAAGGTGAGATAGCAATATGTAATAATAATGGTACGGAAGTTAAAGTTATCATTCCATTTAGTTGATTATGTTTTTAGGAGGGTTTATATGGATAAATTAAAAATATTACTAGCTGAAGATGAATATCTGGTGATGATGGGTATCAAAGCAAATTTGGAAGAATTAGGCCATAAAATAGTTGGAGAAGCTATGAATGGTAAAGAAGCAGTAGAACTTGCACTTGAAAAGAGTCCTGATTTAATTATTATTGATATTAATATGCCCTATCTTGATGGAATAGAGGCTATTAAAAAGATTAATGAAAAGATAGTAATACCTAGTATTATTGTAACTGGTTATTCTGATACAGAATTAATTAGGAAGGCAAGCCAAGTAGGAGTTTTTGCATATTTAGTTAAGCCTATTGAAATTAATGAATTAAAACCAGCTATACAAGTTGCAATGCAAAGATTTAAAGAATTTGAGTTCCTTAGTAGTGAATTAAATAATACAAAACTAGCTCTAGAAAACAGAAAATTTATTGAAAAAGCTAAAGGGATACTCATGGAAACTTTATCCCTTTCTGAGGCTGAGGCAATGAAGCATTTACAAAAAAAGAGTCAAGTTAAAAATATGAAATTAGTGGAAATAGCCAAAAAAATATTAAAAATGGCTGATTATTTAAATTGAGAATTGCAAGAAAAATTGTTTAATTGAGTCTTAGAATGAGATAATAACCTATAATACTAAAATTTTAATTAAGACTAGTTTGATTTTTGCTACTTGTTAGTTTATAATAAATTTAGAAAATATAAAATAATAATAAAAATAATGTGCTGATGGTGGTACATTATTTTAAAGGCGAAGAAGCCTTGCATTATATTCCTTATCCGAAGTTTATCTTTAGGGTGAAGAAATATAATGCAAGGCTTTTAATTATTTTTAAACAAATTTGCATTTTTTACAAGATTATAAGAGTCATAGATAAGGGGGGTGTAAATCCTAATTCTTCCGGAATATAATAAGCTTATAAATTCATAATTATTCCAAGTATTATGATTTAAATAGCAAAATTCAAAAAAAATCAGGAGGTTATTATTTTGAAAAAATTAGTAATATTATTAGCTTTATCTTTGGTGATTACTTTGTTTAGTGGTATTGGATTAGCTCAGGATGATGATGAACTAGTAATAGGTATGGCTTTTCAGGAAATGAATAATCAGTATTTTATAGTTATGAAAGAAGCGCTCCTTGAAGCAGCAGATTCAATTGGTGCTAAAGTATATTATACTGATGCTCGTCATGATGTAAATAAGCAAATTAGTGACATTGAAGATATGATTATGAAAGGTATTGATGTTCTGCTCTTGAACCCAGCAGATTCAGTTGGTATTGAAACTGCAGTAATAGAAGCTAAAGAAGCCGGAGTAATTGTTGTTGCAATTGATGCACAAGCTAATGGACCATTAGACTCTTTTGTAGGTTCAAAAAACTATGATGCTGGTTATAAAGCCGGAATGGAAATGGCCAAAGATATTGATGGTAAAGGAAAAGTAGCAATTTTAGATGGTATTCCTGTTGTGCCTATCCTTGAACGTGTAAGAGGATTTAAAGCAGCTATGGAAGAATATGCAGATATTGAAATTGTAGATGTTCAAAATGGTCGTCAAGAAAGAGCTAAAGCAATGTCTGTTGTTGAAAACATGTTACAAGCTAATCCTGATTTAGATGCAATTTTTAGTGTAAATGATACAGGTTCACTTGGTGCCTTAGCTGCTATTCAGAGTTCAGGCAAGGATGTTTATCTGTATAGTGTTGATGGACACCCAGAAGCTGTAGAAGCTATTTTGAATGGAGATATTTTTCAAGCAACAAGTGCTCAGTTCCCTCGTGATCAGGTAAGAATTGGTCTTGGTATTGCTTTAGCTAAATATTGGGGCGCAGAAAAAATACCAGCTCATGTACCTGTTGAAGTAAAGCTATTAAATGATGAAACTGCAGAAGGATTTAGCTGGTAAAATAGTTTCTTTTTGAAATTAAGTTATTTTCTTTTAGATATTGATAATTAGGGTTCACTCTATAAATAGAGTGAACCCTCTCAAAATGAGGTGTCTATTTTGAATAATATTTTAGAAATTAAAAATATTACAAAACGTTTTCCAGGAGTTTTAGCTCTTAATGATGTTAGTTTTAACATCAAAAGAGGTGAAGTACATGTTCTAATTGGAGAAAATGGGGCTGGTAAGTCAACTTTGATGAAAATTTTATCTGGTGTATACCAACCGAATAACGGTTTGATTTATATGAATGATGAAGAAGTCAAATTTAATAATCCAAAAGAAGCTCAAGATGCAGGTATTAGTATTATCTATCAAGAATTTAGTTTAATACCATATTTGAATGCAGTTGAGAATATATTTTTGGGTAGAGAAATAATAAAAAATGGTATTTTAGCTAAAAGGAAAATGAAAAAAGAAGCAAAAAACTTATTAAAAAAACTTGATGTTGATATTAATTTAGATGTTCCTGTAAGTCAGCTTAGTGTTGCAGAGCAACAATTTATTGAAATTACTAAAGCAGTATCAATTAATGATAGTATTCTAATTCTTGATGAACCTACTGCTACTTTAACAAAAAACGAAACAGAGCTACTTTTCAATTTGATTAGAAATTTAAAAGATAATGGGACTACCATGATATATATTTCTCATCATTTAGAAGAAGTTTTTGAAATAGGTGATCGCTTGACTTGTTTAAGAGATGGTGAGTGGGTTGGAACTGAAGAAGTTAGTAATTTGGATGAAAATAAAATTATAAGAATGATGGTTGGTAGAGATATTAAGGATGCTTTTCCATCTAGAGATTATGAAACCGACACAAATGATACAGTCTTAGAGGTGATAGGTTTACAACGGAACGAATCAGATTCAGAAATTAATTTTAATTTAAGACGTGGTGAAATATTAGGTGTCGCTGGACTTGTTGGTTCAGGCCGCACAGAAATGGTGCGTTCAATTATTGGCGCAGACAAGGTATATCAAAAGGATATAAATATTGAGGGAAAAAAAGTTGATATAAATTCTCCTGCAGATGCTCTCGAAGTGGGAATAGGACTAATACCTGAAAGTAGAAAATCACAGGGTTTAATACTTGACTTAAGTGTGAAAAAAAATATTTCGATAGCAAGTTTGAGGAAATTGTTAAAACAAAACTTTTTTTTAGATAAAAAAACTGAAAAACAAAAAGTTGTTCAGTTAATTAATGATCTAAACATAAAAACACCCAGTATGGAACAGGAAGTAAAAAATTTAAGCGGTGGGAATCAACAAAAAGTCGTATTGGCAAAATGGATGGGTACAGAAACGAAAGTACTAATATTTGATGAACCTACCCGAGGTATTGATGTCGGAGCAAAAGTGGAAATTTATAAATTAATGAATAAATTGATAGATGAAGGTATTTCTATTATCATGATTTCTTCAGAATTACCAGAAGTGCTTGGAGTGAGTGATCGCATTATGGTAATGCACAAAGGTAAGATAAATGCAATATTAGATAATAAAGGTCAAATTACCCAAGAAGAAATTATGTATTATGCGACCGGGGGGACAGAGTATGATAGCGCAAAATCAGAACAAGAGTAAATCAGTACGATTAAAAAAATTGATAAAAAAACCTGAATTTTTAACATTTGCTGGTTTTTTAGTTTTATGTCTTTTAATGTCAATTTTTAGTGAGCAATTTTTAACTTCAAGGAATTTAATTAATGTGGCAAGACAAATATCCATTAATGCAATTATAGCTGTTGGTATGACATTTGTAATCCTTACTTCAGGAATTGACCTTTCAGTTGGTTCTGTTATGGCATTATCAGGAACGATGATGGCTGCCTCAATGGCGGATTGGGGTTGGAACCCAGTACTAGCAATTTTATTTGCTTTATTAGTAGGCTCATTATTTGGTTTAATTAATGGTTCATTAATATCGTTTGCTAAAATGCCACCTATTATTGTTACTCTAGCTATGATGGAAGTACCCAGAGGATTGGCACTTTTATATACAGGAGGTTATCCTCTTTCAGGTTTGCCAAGTAGTTTTTCTATTTTAGGAAGAGGTTATCTATTTAATATTATTCCAGTGCCTGTTTTAATAATGTTAATTGTTTATGCTATTGCCTATTTGCTTTTAAACCAATTACCTTTAGGTCGATATATTTATGCAATTGGTGGTAATGAAGAGGCAGTGAGATTATCAGGTATTAAGGTGAAAAAATATAAAATTTTTGCCTATGTTATAAGTGGATTTACTGCAGCAACAAGTGGTATTATTTTAACATCCCGTTTGATGTCTGGCCAGCCTATGGCTGGTATTGGATTTGAACTTGATGCAATTGCAGCAGTTGTGCTTGGTGGTACCGATATTGCAGGTGGACGTGGAAGTATTATAGGTACAATCATTGGAGCATTAATATTAGGGGTGTTAAATAATGGCCTAAATCTACTTGGGGTTTCACCTTATGTACAAAGGGTATTTAAAGGTCTAATTATTGTATTGGCTATCTATTTCAGTTCTAAAAAGAAAAAATAAGAGGAGGAATTATTATGACTAATCTACCGAAGAAAATGAAAGCCGTAGTAGCGTATAAGGCAGAAGATTTTAGAGTAGAAGAAGTTGACAGGCCTGTTGCTGGAAAAGAAGAAGTAATTATCAAAATAAGTGCTTGTGGTATTTGTGGAAGTGATTTAAAAGCTTACCATGGTTCAGACATGTATTGGGGCGGAGATGATCCTTGGATGAAAGCACCGGTAATTCCAGGTCATGAGTTTTTTGGAACAGTAGTTGAATTAGGAGAAGGGGCAGCAGAAAAGCATCAAGTAGAAATTGGAGATAGAGTAACAACAGATCAAATTAATCCATGTGGAGAATGTAGATTCTGTCAAAGAGGTCAATACTGGATGTGTGAAGTGCACAATATATATGGCTTTCAAAAAGATGTTGCAGATGGAGCATGGGCAGAATATATGAAGATCAGTAATACTTCTAAAATTTATAAAATTCCAGAAGCAATCTCATTTGAAGAGGCGAGTTTGATTGAACCTATGGCCTGTGCAGTTCATACTGTTCAACGTGCTGAAATAGAATTTGAAGATGTTGTAGTTTTAGCTGGTGCTGGAACATTAGGATTAAGTATGACACAGTTGATCAAGTTAAAAACTCCAAAAAAATTGATTGTACTTGATATCAATAATAAAAGATTGGAACTAGCTAAAAAACATGGTGCAGATTTAGTGATTAACCCTACAGAAGAAGATGCCATTAAGAGAGTTAAAGAATTGACAGATGGGTATGGCTGTGATGTTTATATCGAAGCGACTGGTTCTCCTTCTGGAGTAAAACAAGGCTTAGAAATGATTAGAAAATTAGGTACTTTTGTAGAATTTAGTGTGTTTGGAAAAGAAACTACTACTGACTGGAGTGTAATTGGTGATCGTAAAGAATTAGATATTAGAGGGTCACACTTGGGACCATACACTTATCCAGTTGTAATTGATCTTCTTGAACGCAAGTTGTTATCTGCAGAGGGTTATATAGCAGCAAAATATAAAATAGATGATTTTGAAAAAGCACTCAATAAAGCGCATAATAAAGATTCTATTAAAGTCTTATTAAAACCATAGTTTTGGGGGAATTAGATGATGAGCTATTTAATTGGCGTTGATATTGGAACACAGGGTACAAAAGCGGTCCTTATTGACGAGAATGGAAAAGTGCTGTCTCATTCTTATCAGGGATATGAAGTAGAGACACCCCGTCCTTCTTGGGCCCAACAATGGCCTAATGTATGGGTGCAAGCAACTTTAGATACTATAAAAGACGTGGTTGAAAAATCAGGTGTTGATAGTAACTCAGTTAAAGGAATAGCTGTAAGTAGTCTTTATGGGGGTTCTGGTATTCCTGTTGATAAAAATAATGAACCTCTACATCCTTGTTTGATATGGATGGACCGGAGAGCAGAAAAAGAGGTTGAATGGGTTAAGAATAATATTGATTTAGATAAATTATTTGAAATTACGGGTAATCATGTTAATTCATATTTCGGTTTTACAAAAATACTCTGGATTAAGAATAATTACCCGGAAATTTGGAAAAAGATCAAGCATTTTATTCCACCTGCTAATTATATTGTTTACAAATTAACAGGAGAAATTGCTGTTGATTTATCTTCCGCAGGAAATATTGGTGGTGTTTTTGACTTGAAAAAGAGAAAATGGTCTGAGGAAATGATGGTTGATCTCGGTATTCCATACAAATTTATGCCAGAAAGACTTGTAAGTTGTACTGAAATTGTGGCTAACTTGGAACAAGAGATAGCTGAATATGTTGGTCTATCAGCAGATACCCCTGTTATGGCTGGTGGTGTAGATGCTCCAGTAGCAACTCTTGGAGCAGGTGCTTTAACTGAGGGAAACCATGTTGCAATGACAGGAACATCAATGTGCTGGGGATTTGTAACAGAAAAAGCCAATTTATCCGAGGGTTTAGTCTCAATGCCACATTCGATTGAGTCTATGAATAAGATTTATACTTTTGGTGGATCTAGTACTGCTGGAGCCTTAGTTCGCTGGTTTAGAGATGAGTTTGGTAAATTAGAACTTTCGCTTGAAGATGAGATTGAAATAAATGCATATACACTTTTGGAAATGAAGGCTAAAGATATTCCTGCAGGTTCAGAAGGATTGCTTGTTTTACCTTACTTCATGGGAGAAAGGAGTCCAATCTGGGATAGTAATGCTCGTGGAACAATTATTGGGTTAAGTTTATATCATACACGCGAACACTTATTTAAAGCTTTCATGGAGGGCGTTGCATATGCTTTAAGGCACAATATGGAGTTAGTATCCAATACAGACGCCAAACTTGATAAAGAAATTATTTTGGTTGGTGGAGTCTCTAAATCAACGATTTGGCCACAGATATTTGCTGACGTAACAGGTCATCCTGTTCGTATAATTAAAAACGATGTTGAAGCTCCGCTTGGTGATGCATTATTAGCAGGTATTGGAGTAGGTGTATTTGATGATCCAAAGATTATTATAGACTGGTTAGATTTTAAAGAAGCAATAGTGCCAGACCTAGATAAAACAAAAATATATGATCAATATTATAAACAATACAAAGAAATATATTTAAATATTAAAGATAATATGAAAGCGATTCATCAAATAAAGGAGTGAATCCTTTGCTAGAATTATTAAAACAAGAAGTATTAAAAGCAAATCAGTTATTAAAAAAATATAATTTAGTTACTTTTACTTGGGGTAATATCAGTGGTATTAACAGAAAACGAAATTTGATTGTCATTAAACCTAGTGGAGTCCCTTATGCTGAATTAACAGCAGATAAAATGGTAGTAGTTAATCTAAAAGGAGAAAAGGTTGAAGGGGATTTAAACCCATCTTCAGATACGGCAACACATCTTGAACTATACAAAAAATTTGCTCAAATTGGTGGCGTCGGTCATACTCATTCACCCTGGGCGACTACTTGGGCACAGTCCGGAAATGGAATTCCAGCCTTAGGGACAACTCATGCGGATTATTTTTATGGAGAAATCCCATGTACTAAAATAATGGAAGATAAGGAAATTGCCAATGATTATGAAGAATTTACTGGTCAATTGATTATAGATAAGATGCAAGGAATAGACCCCCTTAATATGCCAGCAATACTTGTTAATAATCATGGACCATTTACTTGGGGTGAAAATTCGATCAAAGCTGTAGAAAATGCAGTTGTACTGGAAGAAGTAGCTCGTTTGGCATTTTATACTAAACAAATTGATAATACTACTCCTCCAATTAGTAGTAAACTACTTGATAAACATTTTTTGCGTAAACATGGTGAAAATGCTTATTATGGACAAAAAACAGATTAAATATATAAATAACCCTGCACGGAATATTAGCAGGGTTATTTATATAGATTACTATTTTTCTAAAAAGTCAGTGACTTTTTCAAGGAGCTGATCTAGATTATCAATAATAGGTGAGTGGCCAGAATTTTTAAGATAAACTAGTTCGGCGTTTTCACCAATATCTTTAACAATATCTTGCTGCATTTTCTCTGAAACAACCTTATCATTTTCTCCCCATAGGACAAGGACAGGCAACTCTATGCGAGTCGCTTTATTATTTCCTGCTTCCAGACCGTTATGTTCATCGCTGATATTAAAATGGGCCAGAGCATAGTCGACATCCACCAAATTGCGCTGGGTAAACATATCTTCACAATATTCATCGAAATGTGCTGGGTCAGGCTGATTATTAGTATAGATTGCAGCATTCCAGATCATTTTCATGGTTTTTTTGTCTTTATTTTCATAAGCTGTTAAAACTGGCTTCACCTGTACTGGATCATTTGCTATTTCTTGTTTTGTTTTAAGTAAATCGTCTACAATTGGTTGGCCGTCTTCATCTTTCTTATAGATTGGATAACCTCTTGTGCCGACAGATTCCATGAGGATTAGTTTTTCTACTTGATCTGGATGATCAGCAGCATAATCCATCACAACTCCACCACCTGTAGACCAACCCATAAGCGAGAATTGAGTTAAATTAAGTTTTTCTACAAACAAATTTAGGTCTTTTGCAAAATCATGTAGAGAATCAATTGACTTATGATAACTTGAAGCACCAAATCCTCGCATATCAATTGCATATAGTTTGTATTTTTCATCAATGTTTTCCATAAATAGATCCCAATGTTTTGAAGAAGTCATATTCCCGTGTACTAATATTAATTTTTTATTTCCGCCTGACCTTTCCCGATATGCTATTGTTTCACCATTTTTAAGAGCAGTAGATTTCAGTTTAATTTCCAATTCATTCACCCCTTTACATATTTATAATTTAATTAACAGCTATGAAACCCAATACTGCAGCATTAAACTCAGTTGTTTTTTCATAACAGGAGGCATGACCTGCATCCTTGATGATTAACATCTTGGCATTTGGTATTTTTTCATACATTTTTTCCATTTCATAAACTGGTGTTAATATATCTCTGGTCCCACCAATTAATAAAGTTGGGCACTTAATATCTGCTAAAAGATGCATGCTATCAAATTTCTTAGAACTTTTAGACAATCTGATTAAACTTTCAAACCAAGCTTTATTTAGTGCTTTGCCTAATTGATCCCTTCTTTCTTTTAGCCAATCTTTGTTATTATTATAGAAGTAATCGGAATAAATTAAAGGCATACTGATATCAAAAAATTTAAAACCATCATTCAACCTAGCTGCTTCTTCCCAAATATTGCTAACGGATTGCAAATAATTTGTTACTTTAGCTTCTGTATTGCTTAAAATTAAAGAAGATAACATGTTTTGATACTTGTTAGCAAATAAAATTCCGACCATGGCACCATAAGAGATTCCAACTAAGTGGATCTTTTTTATTTCTAACTTATCTAGTAGTTGTTTTAGATCATCTACATGAATTTTAATATTATATTCGCCTGTTTGTTTTTCGGATAATCCTTGATCTCTAAAATCAACTCTTAATAATTGATAGTTATTTTCTTCTGTATAAATAGGTACAAAATCTTGCCAACTAGCTGTACTCATCATGATCCCATTTAATAAAACAATTGTTTCAGAACCGCTCCCATCCAGTTTGTAGTGAATTTTGACTCCATTAATATTTTGATATGGCATTTTATCACCTTCCTAAATTATAATATCAATACGAAGTTACAGTTAAGTTACAGAATATTTTTGCAGGTAATCTTATAATTTTATAGAAATATTAATAATGAAATTAAAAATAGAGGTGATCTATTTTGAAAGATCTTGTATTGAAGACAAAGTTTATTCCCCCCGAGATTAAAGGGGAACTATTTATTGATCAAGGCCTTAATAATAAATTAAATAAAGTTGCTAATTATCCTTTAACAGTTGTTAAAGCTGGACCTGGTTTTGGGAAAAGCACAGTTTTATCATATTATTTTAATCGCATTGAGAATAGGCAAGTTTTTTGGTATAGTATTGATGAACTTGATACAGATGCGCCTATTTTTTTGTTGAATATTTTATCTGCCTTTAGTTTTCAAGAACCTGATTTAGCTGAGCAGGCAAGAAAAATTTTAACTAAGGGGGAAGATTCACAGTTAGATCTTTTTCAGATTATAGACATTTTATTTAATAATTTATTACAAAATGTTTCTACAGATATTTTTTTGGTTCTGGATAACTATCAATTACTTACACATAATGAACAAATAAATCATTTGATGGCTTATTTTATTAATATGCTTCCACCAAGATTACATTTAGTAATTGCTAGTAGAGAAAAATTACTTTTTAAAGATTGGCCACGCTGGATTATTAAAGATAAGGTATTATTAATTACCGAAGAACTACTTTCCCTGTCTGAAGGTGAAATAGTAAATTTTTTTCAAAACAAATATAAGCAAAAGCTTGATGAAATACAAATTAAACGAGTCTGGCAAAAAACAGAAGGCTGGGTGATGGGACTTGATTTAATTGGTCATGGCCTAGTTAATGGTATTCCGATTGAAGATCTATTTACACTAAAAACAGGTTCGCTTGATATTCTGTTTCAATATTTAGCTTATGATGTTCTGGAAAAACATGAAGATCAGATTAAAGAGTTTTTAATTAAAACATCTGTTTTGAAATACCTTAAATCAGAAGTTTGTAATAGATTGCTTAATATTAATAATAGTAGTGATATTTTACAAAAATTAGTAGATAAAGGACTTTTTTTGCATAAACACGGTAGTCAAGAATACCGTTATAATCCTTTATTTCATGATTTTTTGCGCAATCAGGCTCGCGAAAAATATTCGAGTGAAGATCTACATCAAAAAGTAGCGGATATTTGTTTAGAATTGAATTTTATTGGCTTAGCAATATATCATAGTTTAAAATCTAAGGATTTTTATCGTGCGGCTGGCTTAATTGAAGAGTCAGCTGACAAAATGATTAAACTAGGAAGGTTGGATTCATTACAGGCTGGACTTGAAGAAATTCCTGAAGAAATATACCAGTCTTATCCTGACTTATATATTTATCTTGGTGATGTGTATCGATTGAGGAATAATTTTAATCTTTCAATAAAAATATATCAAAAAGCAGAAAGATTTTTTAGAGAAAATGGGGAAAAACTAAAGTTGAGCAGAGTATTACAAAAGTTGGCGATGGTTTATTTGGATACGATTGAGCCTGCTGAAGCTGATCGTTATCTCAAAGAAGCAATTAAATTGCGTGATGAGGAAAATCTTTGGGAAGAAACTGTTTTACTTAAATTGCTAGCTGAAAACAAGGCCAATGAGGGCCAGTTGCGAGAAGCAGAGGTTTTTCAAAAAAGGGCTGAAAAATTAAGTGATAGTTACGTCTTTCATAATAACTTGAAAGCACGGGTTAAGTTGAGAACTGGTCGTTTGCAAGCAGCAAAGGAAATGCTTAATAAAAAAATAAATGATGAAAAAAATGGGCCATTAATACCGCGTTCGCATAGAGCTTCAATTCTAATTCTTTCTTTAATTTCAAGTTTTGAAGGTAAGCCGGAAGAGGCTAGACAAGCTGCTGAGAAGGGTCTTCAACCTTGTGAAATTAAATCACCCTTTAATGAGGCGGTAGCTTATATGAGATTAGGTCATGCCTACCAAATTAGTGGAAGGTATAATATATTTAAAGCACGAAATGCCTATAAATCAGCTTTGGAAATTATTGATAAGTTAAAGATAAATAGAGGGAAAGCAGAGCCTCTTATGGGATTAGCACTGGTAGAAGGATATTATGGTGATCCTTATCAGGGAATAAAATATGGAGAAGAAGGATTTGAAATTAGTGAAAACTCAGGGGATGAGTGGTTAGCAGGTTTATTAAAAATATCAATTGGTATAAATTATTATTTTGCAAATGATCTACAGGAAGCAGAAGAAATATTTAATGAAGCAAGCAAATATTTCAAAAATTCAAATGATAACTACTGTCTAGCTGTTACTAAAATGTGGTTATCCTTGATTGCATATCAACTAGAAGATTGGGTGCAATTGCCTCTCTATATTACTGATTTATTTGAATTATCTGAAGCGGGGGGATATGATTATTTATTCTTAAAACCAACTCTATTTGGAGTTAGGGATCCTAATATTTTTGCTCCAGTCTTGTTAGAAGCCTATGATGGTGATACAAATCTTGATTATATTAAAAAGTTAATTGAAGAATTAAATTTATCTGAGACGGAAAACCATCCCGGTTATTCTTTATATATAAAAAGTTTCGGTAACCTTAAGGTCTGGCGAGGTCAGAAAGAAATTACTACTAAAGAATGGCAAAGAGAAAAAGCCAGAGAGTTGTTTTTACTCTTTTTAGTTCAAAAAGGAGAGTATATACCAAAAGAAAGAATTTATTATTTGCTCTGGCCTGGTAGTAATGAGAAAACTGCCAAACGCAATTTTAAGGTAACATTAAATGCCCTCAAAAAAGCACTTGAACCTGATCGCAAACCAAGACAAAAACCATTTTTTATAAAAAGAAGAAGTTCTAGTTATGGTTTTAATGAGAAATCTGGTTATATTTATGATGTGGAGGAATTTGAAGAGTTAATTGCCTATGGTAATAATGAATCAGATTTTTCTCATCAAATGGAGTATTATGAATTAGCTGTAGAATTATATGAAAGTGATTTTTTAGCTAGCAATTTATATATAGAATGGGCCAGAAATGAGAGAGAAAGATTAAGAAATTTATTTTTAAATACAGCTACTAAATTGTTGGAATATAACTTTGAACTAGCAAAATATGAAAGAACAATTAAAATAGCTAATAAGATTCTAGATATTGATAATTGTTGGGAACAGGCTTATTTTTTCAAGATGAAAGCTTACCAGCAAATGAAAAACAGGTCAATGGCTATTAAGACATATCATAAATATAAAGATGTTATTTATAGAGAACTTCAGGTTGATCCAATGGCGGATATTGAAGCCTACTTTCAAGAAGTGATTTCTTAAAGAGTTCATCTTGTAACTCAATTGTAACTATTTGATAATATAATTGTATTGGGACAAATATAAGGAGATGAATGTTTTGTGGAAAACCTTGAGGTAGGAATTTTAAGTCTGGGAATATATATGCCCAATCACTCTCATGATTCTCAAAAAATCGCTAATGAGACAGGACTTTCCAAAAAAGTAATTGAAGAAGAATTTGGTATTTTGAAAAAACCTGTGCCAGGACCTCGTGACCATGTTAGTTATATGGCTGCTCGGGCAGCAGAGAGAGCTATTTTAAGAGCTGGAATTAGTCCCCAGGATATAGATTTAATAATTTGGACAGGGGGAGAATATAAAGATTATCCTAATTGGACAGCTGGCATAAAACTGCAATATGACATTGGTGCAGTAAAAGCCTGGTCTTTCGATCTAGGCTTGGGCTCAGGGACGACAATTTTGGCGATGAAACTGGCTCAGGATATGATGAGAGCTAATGATAATATTAATATGGTGCTCTTGGCCGGTGGATATCGTAATGGAGACTTGGTTGATTATCAGAATCCTCAGCTGAGTTTTATGTATAGCCTGGGTGCTAGTGGTACAGCTATGCTCATAAAAAAAGCATACAAAAAAAATAGACTATTGAGTTCATCATTTATTAATGACGGTTCTTTAGCTGAGACTGTAATTGTCCCTGCTGGGGGGACTAAAAAACCTTTAACTGCAGAATCGATTAAGAATAAAGAGCATTATTATAATGTAGTTGATAAAGATTTCATGTTTGAAAAATTGGCTGAAATATCTTTTAGGAATTTAAGAAGTGTAATTATTGATTCTCTGCAAAAGAGTGGTTATACACTTCAGGATCTTGATTATTTAGCTGTACCACATATGAAACGAGCTAGCCATAATTTTATTGTTAAAGAACTTAATCTGACTGAAGACAAGACAATCTACTTAGAAGATTATGGTCATATGGGACAAAACGATCAAATTGTTTCATTAGATTTAGCCCGGATTGAAGGTAAGGTAAAATCTGGAGATCTCGTTACTTTTGTTAGTGAGGGAATTGGTTATGCCTGGAGTGCTATTACGATTAAGTGGGGGTAAGAAAGACCTCTGCCAACAAACCGGGGTAAAGCTAAAATTAAGGATTATTAATATTTATCATTGTCCAACCACCCAGATCTTCAAAACCTAATCTGCGGTAAATTTTACCTGCCTTATAATTATCATAAAATAGACAGGGTTTTTTATTATCCTGAAGTAGATCAGCACTGAGTTGATAAACACATTTTGAGGCATAACCTTGTCTGCGATATTCTGATCTAGTTGCTACACCAACAATCATAGCAGAATTACTACTTTCAGCTGTTGAAGATGCGGTTGAGATAATATCCCCATTTTTATTTTCAAAATAATAAAGTCTAGTTGATCCTTTTTTCATTTCATTTTTTTTCATTTCTCTATTTGATTTCAAATCACTAAACTCCTCAACTGAATCTAACATATCAAGAATCCGATCAACATCATTAATAGTAGCTTTCTTTACATTTGTAATGTTGGCTGGTTTATTATTGATATTTAATTGATTAAGACCCAGAAAAAATTCTTCTCTTATTTTTCCTGTTTTTTCATCAGAAAAATACTCTTTTATTTTTTCAATGATTTCTTTTTTACCAGATAACATTTTTGCATCTGAATGGTTATTAATAATTTTTGCAAATTCTTTTAAAGTATTGTCATGATAGGAATAAGGTATGAAGCTACCATAGTATTTTAATAAAACCCCTTGTAATCTAGCTTGATCTGAAAAGGATCCCCAAAATTGCATAAAATCTGTTTGCATACCATGTGTTTCTAGATCACCAATTAAAAAGATATTAAACTGAGACTCTTGATTTAAAAACTTTTCAGTGATGGTTCGATCGTTTTCAGTTAGTTTTTTAATTTTCAATTTTACTCCCCCTTTTCCAATAATTTTTTAAATTATATAAATAATTATAAACAATGTCAAGGGAAAAATTAACAGTTTACTCTTTTTGTGGTTTTACTAAAGATTTAACGTATTATTGTTATTTTTAACGAATCTTTTTAATAATATTGACAATTAAATCTAATCTGTTAAAATTACATTTAAAAGGTTTAAAATAACTTATCATAAAGAGGGTGTAATAGATGGAGTTTATGAGAAAAAATTTAACTAAGCAAATATCTTCTGTACGCGACTTATTAAAAAACAACCAAAGTGGCAAAGTTATGCTAGGATGGGATGGTTATTTAGATATAGTATGGACTTTGATAAGTGAGCGCAAGAGTATAGATGAATATGATATTATGACGACTATGACTGAATTGGCTGATAAAATCAACTCAGTTGCAGGGAGCGCTTCTAGTCTAGAGATGAAAAAGAAATATCAACGTGGTGGTGGTTTTACCACAAATGTAGGAAGAACTCTAAAAGTGTTGAATGTAAAGACAAATATATTTGGATTATTTGGGGAAAAAGGTGTTAAGGAAACATTTGATGAGTTAAGATCAGAAAATACCCAGTTATATTCAGGAGGAGAACCTTGTTATTCTAATATTTTTGAATTTCATGATGGAAAATTTATGTTCTCTGTTGTAGAAAATATGCTGGAAACTAATTGGGAAAAATTAAGTAATAGATATGGTGAAGATAAATTAGTTAAAAATATTCAACAATCAGATATAATCGGACAAGGTTACTGGTCTAATATTTTAGCTTTTGACGATATAATGAAAAAAGTAGCCCAGATAGCAGCAGATTCAGAGGGAGCCAAGAAAAAAGTATTCCTTGATTTTGGAAATGTGAAAAAGCGAGCTCCACAGAAATTGCTCGATTCATTTGCTGTTTTCAAAGAAGTAGCAGACCAAGTTGATATAATAGTTAGTTTAAATAGACCAGAGTTGATTGCTACAGCTGAGGCTGTTGGAATAAATATAACTAATAATGAACAAATTATTGAAAAATTAGTTGAAGTTAGAGAAAAAATGCATGTTAATGATCTTGTTGTACATACCCCTGAGTTTGCAAGTATAGCAAATGAAAATGGTACAGTTTCCATGAGACAAGTAAAATGTGTTTCGCCTGCAATTACAACTGGAGCAGGAGATAATTTTAATGCTGGTCTTGTTTATGCAAAGTTATTGACAGACCAACCTGAATTGATTTTGCTTATTGCAAATGCTACTACAAGTCACTATGTAACAAATGGTTATCCACCCAATATTGAAGAATTATATGAATATCTGGAGGTATTTGAAAAAGTACCCCAAACAATTTAAGTTATTTTAAAATAATATAATAGTAAGAATATATATCCTGCCGTTAATATTTATTGATAGCAGGATTTTTTTTACTTTATATAGAAGTAGTATGCATAGCTAGACTTTTTTGAGGAAGGAGTGTGAGCAATGGATAACGAAAAGATACAACATTATACTGTGGTTATATTTAAATTATTATTAATTAGTGCGGCAATTGGCAACATAGTTTCAGGTAATTGGTTAAATATCTTTACTTCTTTGTTGGCTTTAATTTTAATCTATTTACCAAACTTTCTTTCTGAAAGAAATTATATATATATTCCTTCTGCATTACAATTTATTATGATTTTATTTATTTTTGCTGCACTCTATATGGGTGAATTAAGAGAGTATTATCTTAGATTCTGGTGGTGGGATTTATTGTTACATACTCTGGCAGGGGTAATTTTTGGTTTTATTGGTTATATAATTGTATATATTTTAAATAAAGAAGAAAAAGTCAATATCGTATTAAGCCCCTTATTCATATCGATTTTTGCTGTTGGATTTTCTGTTACTGTAGGTGTAATTTGGGAAATATTTGAGTTTAGTATGGATATATTTTTTAAATTGAATATGCAAAAATCAGGGCTCGTGGATACAATGTTAGATTTAATTGTTGTTTTAGTAGGTGCAATTCTGACTGCAACTATTGGATTTATATATTTAAAAACAAAAAGGCCATCACGTTTTGAAGCTATAATTAGTAAATTAATTGAAAAGAATAAAGATATTTTAAATAAATATTAATAGGGTGATTTAAGTGTTGAGTAAAGATTACTTAAAAGGCATAAAAATTTTTTATGAAGGTTATTTTGATATTGAAGAAAATATTAATTTATTAGGGCAAAATTTTGATCTTTATGGGTTGTATCTGCAAAAAAATGAAAAATATTTTGCAGCCAAGGGTATAAAAATTTGGAGTTATGAAGATCATGAACATATTTTATTGAAAATTAATAATACGATCAGAGAAGAAGAGCTGCCTTATCAGAAAGATTTTTTTAATAAAGCTATCAACAAATTAGTTAAGCCAGATACTGAACATCGACAGAGTTATCTTACATATATAGAAATTTCCGAAAAGGGTTTTTCAGAAAACTTGCTGGATAAAGTGTCCAATTACAAGTATTCACGTACATTTGCTTTTGGATTTAAGGGCTTTTGTGATGTGAGACTTGTTTTTGTTGATCTGGCCCAGGAAGAAGTTTATTGTAACAAGAAAGGAGATGAGATTAAAAACTTCTATACTCCGACCAGAATCAAGGAAATAATGTCTACTCAAATGTAAGGGGGATGTTTATATGAATTCTGCTGTTTTATTAATTACCTCAGTTGTTTTATTTGTGATAGCTTATTTTACTTATGGTGGATATTTAAAAAGAGCCTGGGGACTTAGTGACGACAATCTTACACCAGCACATGAAATAAATGACGGGATAGATTATGTGGCAGCTAATCGGCCAGTTTTATTAGGACATCACTTTGCTTCAATTGCCGGAGCTGCACCAATTATTGGTCCTATTGCTGCGTCGGTATTTGGTTGGTTACCTGTATTTTTATGGATTATAATTGGAGGTATTTTCTTAGGTGCAGTTCATGATATGGGTTCTTTGGTAACTTCTATTCGTAATGGAGGAAGATCGATTGCTGAAGTTATTAATCGTAATGTCGGTAGAACTGAAAAGAAACTGTTTAGTATTTTTGCCTGGCTAACTTTGGTTTTGATAATTAGTGCTTTCATGGTTATTGTTGCTCAGACATTTAATTCTACTCCATCAGCAGCGACGGCATCTCTATTATTTATTGTCCTGGCAATTGTATTTGGTTTTATACGCCAGAGGTCTGCACTTTCATTAGGGGTTTTGACAGTAATTGGAGTCATATTGCTCTTTTTGGCAGTCTGGATTGGATTAAATTTTCCAATAGTTTTATCAGTAAATACCTGGTTATTAATTTTTTTAGTATATATATTCATTGCTTCTGTAACTCCGGTCTGGATTCTATTGCAACCTCGTGATTATCTGAACTCTTTTTTATTATATGCACTTTTAATTGGAGGCTTTTTTGGAATTGTAATTGGAGGGCCACAATTAGAGCTTGCATCATTTACAGGATTTAACACATCATCAGGTTATCTCTTCCCAGTTCTTTTTGTTACTGTAGCTTGTGGAGCAATTTCAGGATTTCATTCATTGGTTTCATCTGGAACAACCTCTAAACAATTAAATAGAGAAACTGATGCGCAGGCAATAGGTTATGGAGGAATGTTAATAGAGTCATTTTTAGCTGTGATTGCCTTAATCACGGCTGCAGTTATAACAGGGGATCAATCAGCAAATTTACTTGCAAATGGTGGTCCAGTAAATGTATTTGCAAATGGGATTGGTAATTTCATGACTAATTTTGGGATTCCATTTAAAGTCGGAATGAGTTTTGCTGCTTTAGCAGTATCTGCTTTTGCAATGACAACCCTTGATACAGCTACAAGATTAGGACGTTTTATCTTTCAGGAATATTTTACTGATGATGAAAGTACAGATAGTAAGGCTTCTAATATGTATCTAGCAACTGCAATTACTGTTGCTAGTGCAGCAGCACTGGCATTTTCTGGGCAATGGCAGACAATTTGGCCGATTTTTGGTTCTGCAAATCAAATGCTAGCAGCTCTGGCATTACTTTCATTAGCAGTCTGGCTGGCTAAAAATAATATTAATAATTTAAACATCATCATTCCGATGATATTTATGTTTGCGGTAACATTAACGGCATTGGTCTTTTTAGTTACAAGCAATTTTGCCAGTGGAAATATTATTTTAGCACTACTAGGTGTTTTATTATTTGTTTTAGCAGTTGTGTTAGCAAGTCGTGCTTATAAACATTTAAGAATTGATGAAGAAGCACCTGGTGTCAATATCTAAAATATTAACTTATTATATATTCCCCTTTCTCTAATATCTTTAGAGGAGGGGGAATAATTATGAATAATCGAAGCAGGAGTTGTTACAACATGGGAAAGTTAAAATTGGGTATACCACGTGCATTATTATATTATTTTTACTATCCTTTTTGGGAAAAGTTATTTTCAGAGCTAGATATTGAATTAATAGTATCCAATTATACGTCACGAGAACAGTTAGATAAAGGTATAAAATACTCCATCTCTGAAATTTGTGTTCCGATAAAAGTATATATTGGTCATGTACTAGATCTCATTAATCAAGGTGTGGATTATGTTTATATACCAAGGATTATTAGTATCAAAAAAAACATATTCCTTTGTCCAAAATTTCTCGGCTTACCTGATATGATTAAAAATTCAATACCGGAAATTGAAAATAAAATTTTAACACATCAGATTACTGCAAAGGATGATAGTTTAGCAGGATTTAAAAATTATTTGGGCATGGCAGATAAACTTAATATAAGTAAATGGAAGTTATTTTGGGCTTTGCAAAAGGCTAATTCTCATTGGCAAGAGCATAGGAAAACACAATTGCAGGTAAATATTGATAAAAAGGTTTTAACAATTGCTTTAATTGGTTATGTTTATAATATTTATGATCGTTTTATTAATATGGATCTTTTAAGACATTTAAGAGAAATGGGAATCAACATAGTTACTTTTGAAATGGTAGATAGCCAAATAATTGAACAGGAAGTTAAGCTTTTCCCTAAACCTATGTTCTGGGAGTTTACTAATAAATTATTAGGAGCTGGTTATCATTTTTTAAAATCGCCTGATATAGATGGAATTATTTATGTATCAGCTTTTGGCTGTGGTCCTGATTCAATACTCGGATCATTTTTGGAAATTGATGCGAATCAGGCTAATAAACCTTTTATGACTCTGAGAATTGATGAGCAAACAGGTGAAAGTCATCTTTTAACCAGGATTGAAGCATTTGTAGATTTGCTTAAATTAAAGAAATCATAGGAGTGTATAATCATGAAAATAACTTTTCCCCATATGGGTACTACTTTAATTTTTGCAAAGTTATTTGAACTTTTTGATCACGAAATAATAATGCCGCCGCGTCCTAGTAAAAAAACAATTGATTTAGGTGTAAAACACAGTCCGGAATTTGCCTGTTTTCCCTTTAAAGTAATCATGGGTTCTTATTTGGAAGCAATAGAAGCAGGTGCTGATACAATTGTAACAAGTGGAGGGCATGGACCTTGTCGGGCAGGTTATTATGGTGAATTACACAAAAAAATTTTAGATGATTTTGGTCATCAAGTTAATTTTATAATTTTTAACGCACCTCAAGATAATTGGTCAAAATTTATGGAAAATCTCAAAAAAATTAAAGCAAAAAAATCCTGGTTTAATTTCTGGCGCAATCTAAAAATAATTTATAAGCTTGCCAAAGCAATTGATAATGTAGAAAAAATTGTAGAGCAAAAAAGAGCTTATTCTCCAAATGGTGAGGTTGATTTAATCTGGAAAAAAGCTAAAGAAGAGTTTAATAAAATAAATACAATTGATGAGATAGAGTTTGTTGAGACAAAGGTTAAAGCTGACCTTGACTCTTTGTCAATTCATTTACCGGCAGATAAAGATAGAATAAAAATTGGAATTATTGGTGAAATTTATGTTGTTATGGAGGAGTCTATAAATAATTATATTGAAGAGAAGTTAAACAGTTTTGGGGTTGAAGTAGAAAGATCACATTATCTATCTGACTGGATTGATGATACATTCCTTCCTTTTTTTGGTGAAAGCACTAAAATTAAGGCTAAGGGCCAACAATATATCAAGATTGGTATTGGAGGGCATGCGCAAGAGTCGGTAGGTAGGATAGTGGATTATAAAGATAGAGGTTTCCATGGAGTTATTCATTTAAAACCTTTTGGTTGCCTGCCTGAGTTAGTTTCTCAGAGTATGCTGGATAAGATAGCAAAAGACTTAAATATCCCTATCTTATCAATTTCCATTGATGAACAAATTGCTGAAGCAAATATTTTAACAAGAGTAGAAGCATTTTTGGATATGGTTAGACAACAAAAAAGCTTAGAGGAAAGGAAGATTAAGCATGGGTAACATTTATCTAGGTGTGGATATTGGTTCTGTTAGTATTAATATAGTAGCTATTGATGAGGAAAATAGAATTTTATTTAAATTATATACAAGAAATTCAGGGCAACCAGTTGAACTTGTTAAAGATGGAATTCAGCAACTAAGAATAAAATTAAATAATAAAATAAAAATTGATGGTGTTGGTGTGACTGGTAGTGGACGTCAGTTAGTTGGCTATATCTTAGGAGCCGATATTGTAAAAAATGAAATTACTGCTCATGCGATGGCAACAACATATTTTTATCCAGAGACAGGAACAATTTTTGAAATTGGTGGTCAGGATTCCAAATTGATTATTGTTAAAGATGGTATTGCTACAGATTTTGCTATGAATACAGTCTGTGCGGCTGGGACGGGTTCATTCCTTGACCATCAGGCCGAAAGATTAGGAATACCAATCGAAGAATTTGGTGATCTGGCTTTACAAGCTAAGAGAGATGTTCGTATCGCCGGACGATGTACTGTTTTTGCTGAGTCGGATATGATATCAAAACAACAATATGGGTTTACCAAGTCTGAAATCATAAAAGGACTTTGTCGTGCTCTTGTCAGAAATTATATGAATAATTTAGTACGTAACCGTAATTTGCAAGGGAAATATATTTTTCAAGGTGGAGTTGCTGCAAATCTGGGTATCAAAGCAGCATTTGCAGAAGAGGTTGGTGAAAAAATTATTATACCAGAGCACTATAATGTCATGGGGGCAATTGGTATTGCTCAGTTAGCCAAGGCAGAAATTAAAAAAACTGGTAAAAATACTTCTTTTAAAGGTTTTAATATTACAAAAGATAGTTTTGAAACAACTAGTTTTAACTGTGAAGGTTGTGCAAATAGTTGTGAGGTTATTAAAGTACAGGCAAACGGACAGACTATAGCTATGACGGGAGACCGTTGTGGTAAGTGGTCTGATCAAATCAATCATAAAAAAAGAGAACAACAAGAGACAGGTAGTTAAAATTTTGGAGGTGGCAATATGAATTATCGTTTTGAGAGTGATACTTTAGGCAAGGTTCAGGTTCCAGAAAAAGCATTATATGGTGCACAGACAGTTCGGGCTAAAGAAAATTTTCCTATTGGTGACGAGAAAATGCCAGCAGATCTAATTTCTGCTTATGGTTATATAAAAAAAGCAGCAGCAATAGTAAATAATAACTTAGGTTTATTATCTGATTATAAGAAACAGTTGATAATTAAGGCAGCTGATGGGTTAATAAGTGGTGAATTAATAGAAGAATTTCCTCTACCAGTCTGGCAGACGGGCTCAGGGACTCAGACAAACATGAATGTTAATGAAGTCATAAGTAACAAAGCAGCTATTATAGCTGGAAATAGGCCAGGTGAAAAATATCCCTTGCATCCTAATGATGATGTAAATATGTCACAGTCATCTAATGATACTTTTCCCACGGCAATGGCAATTTCTACAATGCAAAGGATGGAAAATTGTTTATTACCAATATTAAATAATTTTGAAAAAGAGTTATTAAAAAAAGCAAAAGAATTTCAAGGTATTACCAAAGTAGGTCGTACTCATCTGATGGACGCCACCCCTATTACATGCGGACAAGAATTTGCAACATTTGCAGCGCAAATTAATGAAGGCCGTAAGGTATTAATTAATATCATGGAAAATGTACGGAAAATTCCTATCGGTGGAACGGCTGTAGGAACTGGTCTAAATACTAAAAAAGGTTTTGCGGAATTGATGGTGGAAGAGCTTTCTTCATTAACAGGGATGAAGTTCTATGTTAGGAAAGAAAAAGGGGTTAACATTGCTGCCCATGATAACTTGGTAGCAGTTAGTGGTTCTTTAAAAACGATTGCTACTTCTTTAATGAAAATTGCAAATGATATACGTTGGATGGCTTCTGGACCTAGAGCAGGACTGGCTGAAATTATGATTCCAGCCAATGAACCAGGTAGCTCTATTATGCCAGGAAAAATTAATCCTACTCAGGCGGAAGCATTATATCAGGTTTGTGTACATGTGATGGGAAATGATCTAGCAATAAGTTTTGCAGGCAGTAGCGGAAATTTCCAGTTGAATGTTTGTAAGCCTGTTATTATTTATAATTTATTACAATCCATTAAGCTTTTAGCCGATGGAATTGATTCATTTACAAAAAGATGTTTAAGTGGTATTACTGTTAATAAAGAACAGTTGGCAAGCAATGTTAAAAATTCTTTGATGTTAGTTACTGCGTTAAACCCAGTACTAGGTTATGATAAAGCAGCAGAAATTGCCAAGCTGGCGCAAGCAAAAAATATTTCATTGAAAAAGGCGGCACTTAACTTAGAATATTTAACTGCTGATGAGTTCGATGAACTAGTCAAGCCTATCAAAATGGCTAATCCACATTAAGCAATTTTACGAACATCTTTTTTGTTTTCAGCAAATTCTGCTAGATCCATTTCCATAAATAAACGATCTGCTTCTGGCCCATAGATATCTTCTTGCTGGTCTACTATTTTAAAATTTAGTTTGTCTTTGTAAAGATGGATAGCTGCTCTATTAGCTGGATCCACCGTTAAAGTCGTAGTTGAAAAACCTTCTTCAACAAGTTTGCATAGCCCATATTTAAATAGTTTAGTTCCTAAATCCCTATTCTGGTATTCCGGATCAATAGCTAAACCATAAATATATGCCTTTTCGGAATCATCCCAGTCAGCCATTAATTCAAGTGTACCTATTGGTTTTTCCTGATCAAATAAAACAAATAATCGTCCATGTTTAATGATCGGGACCAATTCCCAACGCCTGAGGCCTCCCTCGGCAAAGGTTCTCTCTTCTAAATCGACTAATTTCCTGAGAAGTTTTGGGTTAATATCATCAATTCTCTCTACTCTGATAATTAATCCCCTCCTATTAATAAATTATAGGAAATAATAATTTTATTGTCAAATTAGTCAATTTAACATATTTCTATATTGGCTAGCTGTTATCCCATTGATATTCTTAAAAGTTCTTTCAAAATGATTTAAAGAGTTAAACCCATTGCTAATAGCAATATCAGTAATATTTTGATCTGTATTATTAAGGAGTTTTTGCGCTTCAATAATTCTTTTATTATTTAAAAATTCAATAACTGTAAAGCCAGTTTTATCTTTAAAAAAGTGACTTAAATAATATTTGCTAATATAAAGCTCTTCGGCAATTTGCTGAAGAGTTATTTCATTTTTATAATTATTGTTAATATATGATATTATTTTTTGGAGTCTAGCTTCTTTTTTACCTTTTTCAGTAACAATATCATAATTTTTATTTTTGATTAGACGGTTAATAAAAACAAACATTTCTAAAAGGTGAGCATGTATTATTGACTGATAACCAGCTTCTTTTTTGGTTAATTCTAAAATAATTTTTTCGGACAGGTATTTAATACGTTTATGTTCGTTGTCATTTAGTTTAATACATTTAATATTTTCTTTGAAGATATCAATTGGCTTAAAATCATCTTCAATATAGTTAAAATAACTGTTAAGGAATTTTGGATTTATTTGAATTACAAATCGGTCATAGGTTTTTAGTCCTTTCTTAACTATAGTCCGATGAATATCAAATTCATTAATGATAAATAATGTTTTGGGTTCCATAACATAATTATTATCTTTTATAAAGAATTCTCCAGTACCGTTATTTTGTACGAGAATTTCGTAAGCATTATGATAATGTTTATAAACCTTTACTGTAGAAGGTGTTTTTCTGTGAGCAATTTTAAAGTCTTTTACTAAAAAACTACGAGTTGAATTTCTTTTATTTTCAATTTCTTGCACTTAAACGACCTCCTTTGCATGATTAGCAGATTTATTTTTATTTATGATATAATTAATAAGATAGATACACCCTAAACAAAAAACTAAGAAGATGGAAGAAAAAACAAATATATATTTCAAGTTAAAGTAACTATATATATATCCAAACATTAAGGCAAATATTGTTGTAGCAAAGCTTACACTTGATTGCCATAGTCCTATAGAAAATCCTCTTTTAGTGAAATCAGTAGCTTCAGCTGCCAGTGCATTTAGAATTGGATTTAATACGGTAAAGCCAAGAGAGATTAAAAATACAGCAATTATTAAAAGAAAGAAATTTTTTAGATAGGGTAGAAGTAAAATGCTAAAAGAGGGTAAGATTATGCCAGCATAGACAAATATTTTTCTGCCATATCTATCAGAAAGGGTACCCATTATAGGCCCAAATATTATTTGGGATACTCCTTTGATGCTTAAAATTAGTCCGGCTGCTTTAATAGAAAGATTTATATCATCAAGATAAAGTGGAAGATAGTTATCAGTTATGACCATGATGATTGAAATAGTAAATCCACTCAAGATAACAACAAGAAAATTTAAATTTCCAAGTAATAATTTAGCTTCACTAAAAAAATTAAGTTTCTTTGCTTTAATTTTAGGTTTAATTCTAATCGTGGGTAGATTAATTAGAATAATAACGTTAAATATAAATGTAAGAAAGAGTATATAAAAAAGTGATAAATATCCCCATTGGTCACTTACTATCCCGCCAAGTAAAGGACCTATAAAAAATCCAACCCCTATTCCAGCAGTTCTAATGCCCAGGTTCTTTCCGCGTGAATTTTCGTCCATTTCTGAAAAATAAAAGGAAGTAGCAGCCATAAAAGCGGCTCGACTGGTACCAGTTAAAAACTGACCAACAGCAAGCATTGCAAAATTCCCCGGGAAAAAATAAAAAAACAAGCCAGCTACAAAGATAATATTTGTCAATATAAGTATATTTTTACTTCCTATTTTGTCAATTAAGTAACCAATATAAATTTTGGTAAAACCGCTTGGTAGATTATAGAAAAATATTGCTTGTCCTATTAAAAACTGAGCAATACCGAACTTTTTAGCGTAAATAGGAATTAATGGCAGAAAAAAGTATGTCTGAGTGACTAATAGGACGTGAATGGCTAAAATCAGCATTTTCTTCTTCTTCATAGTTATTCCTTCCCTAAAAAATTTTATTAGTATTATTCTTTCTATTTCTAAATTAAGACAAAAAGTCCTTTTTATAATAAATAATAACTAAAAATACAGCAATATATGTTGTATAGAAGAGTTTATAGCAATATCTGAAATGCAAATTAGCGATATTTAATTTATTATAGTGTTGCAAGACAAAAGATTCAAACAATTTTCATAACTATTATTAAATTATTTGTATAGTTTTTGTAAAGATACAAAGAAAATGAATAGGAGGGCTAGTTTTGGATACTCAAAACTATGATATTGCAATAATAGGAGGTGGTGTGGTAGGAACTGCCATAGCTAGGGAACTAAGTAAATATAGCATTAATACAGTACTACTAGAAATGGAAAGTGATGTTGGTCAGGGTGCTAGTAATAGTAATAGTGGTGTTGTTCACGCTGGTTTTACTGCTCCTGTAGGATCTTTAAAGGCTGATGTTTGTATGTATGGAAATAGTCATTTTGAAGAATTATGTGCAGATCTGGATGTGCCTTATAAAAAAGTAGGAAAACTAGTGGTAGCAGTTGACAAAAAACAAGTTGCTGAGTTATATAACTTACAATATATTGGCTCTAAGAATGGAGCAGAGTTAAATATTGTAGGTGAAGATTTTATAAAAAAAATGGAAGCAAATATAGACGGTAAAGCTGCCATGTATTCTCCAAATAGTGCTATTACCAGTCCTTATGAATTGACAATTGCATTGGCTGAAAATGCATTTCAAAATGGTGTAGAAATCAAGTTAAATACGAAAGTATTAGGAATAAATAAAATTAACGGAAAATTTCTAATTAAAACAAACCAAAAAAATATAAGAGCAGATTATGTAATTAATTCAGCAGGACTATATTCGGATGATATTGCATCTTTTTCAGGTGAAGATAGATATAAAATATATCCCTGTAGAGGCGAATACTATGTGCTTGATAAAAACTCTTCTAGTCTTCTTTCACATTTGGTTTATCCTGTCCCTCCGGAAAATGCAGGAGGTTATGGTATTCATTTAACACCAACAGTTGATGGGAATATTTTAATTGGTCCCAGTAATGAATATATTGATTGTGTAGATAATAAAGCGACTACTAAAGATGTAATGGAACAATTAATTAAAGAAGCTAGGGATTTTCTTCCTAAAATATCACAGGATATGGTGATTAGAAGTTATTCAGGCATTAGAAGCAAAATTGTTCCACCAGAAATCGGTGGATTTACTGATTTTGTTATTGAAAAAAGTCCTCGCTATGATAATTTTATAAACTTAATTGGGATAGAATCACCAGGTTTAACATCTGCTCCTGGTATTGCCAAATATGTAGTAGAAATGATCGATAAGATGGAAAATTTAAAAAATAAGGAAATTTTTAATAAAAAGAGAACTGGCATTACCAAATTTAGTGAACTACCGCTTGCAGAGCAAAAAATACTTGCCGAAGAAAATGCGGGTTATAGGGAACTTGTCTGTAGATGTGAGAATATTACAAGACAAGAAATAATAGATGCTTTGCATAATCCACTTGGTGTTACGACTTTAAAAGGTGTAAAATATCGGGCCAGAGCTACCATGGGGAGATGTCAGGGTGGCTATTGTATGGCTCGAATAGTAAAGATAATGCAGGAAGAATTTAACATGGATCTTGAGCAAATTCAGTTAACTGGGAATAGCTCTAATCTATTTGCAGGACAGGCAAAGGGGTGGGAAAAATGATGAAAAGAGAACTTGTAATCATTGGAGCTGGACCAGCTGGTTTAGCTGCTGCCCTGGCAGCTTATGATAATGGCATTAGAGATATTTTAATTATTGAAAGAGAGAAAAGAGCTGGAGGGATTTTAAACCAGTGTATCCATGATGGATTTGGATTGCATAAATTTAAAGAAATTTTGACTGGACCCGAATATGCATATCGTTATTTAAAAAAGGTCCAGGAAAGAAAGATTGAGATTATGACTAGTACAATTGTTACTGAATTAAGAGCTGAAAAGTATCTAAAAGTAATAAATGAGGAAATTGGCATTTTGGAATTTAAAGCAGATGCAGTAGTATTGGCTATGGGAAGTAGAGAAAGAACTGCAGGTGGTATTAGTCTTCCTGGCGAAAGAATGGCTGGAGTCTATACTGCGGGTCTAACTCAAAACTTAATGAACTTACAAAATATAAAAGTGGGTAACAATATAGTTATCCTGGGTTCAGGTGATATTGGCTTAATTATGGCTCGTCGCTTAACACTTGAGGGAGCAAATGTAAAAGCAGTATTAGAAATTATGCCGTATTCAAATGGATTAAATAGAAACATTAATCAATGCTTGATTGATTTTAACATTCCCCTCAAATTAAGTCACACAGTCATTGATGTAAAAGGAAAAGATAGACTTGAATCAATTATAGTGACAGAGGTGGATGAAAATTTAAGAGCAATACCTGGTTCAGAGTATGAAATTGAATGCGATACACTGATTCTTTCAGTAGGGTTAATTCCAGAGAATGAATTATCGAAACAGGCAGATGTGCAAATAGATGATATTACCGGAGGAGCTCTGGTAAAGGATAATTTGGAAACAAATGTACCTGGAATTTTTGCCTGTGGTAATGTACTGCATATCCATGATCTGGTCGATTATGTATCTGATGAAGCAGAAAATGCAGGCCAGGCCGCTGCAAAGTACATTAAAAGTGGGCATAAATGGAGAAAAAATAATATCTTTGTAGAAGCAGGTGATGGAATCAATTATGTAATTCCACAGCTTATAACATTAGGTAAAGATTTGGAATTTTCAATGCGAGTTAAAAAGCCTGCCTCAGATAAGACTATCAAAATATTAAATAATAATGAATTAATAGCTAAAAATACATTTAAAAAAGTTAATCCATCCGAAATGATTAAAATTAATTTAGCGAAAGAAAAGTTGTTATCACTTAAAACTGCTTCAATAAAGGTGGTGGTTGAATAGTGATTAAGGAAAAAGAGATAACATGTATACTCTGTCCAAATGGATGTGATATAAAAATAACTTATACAAGCCAGGAGATCCAGGGGATTGATGGTGCAACATGTTCAAAAGGTAATGATTATGCAAAACAGGAATTTGAAAATCCTGTTAGAACCCTTACATCATCCATTCTGGTAAAAGGTGGAGATTCTGATCTTGTCAGCGTAAAAACTGATGAACCGATACCATTAGAGAAGATAATGAGTATTATGGAAATTCTTAAAACATTTGAAGTTAAAGCCCCGGTAATGGTCGGCGATGTTCTACTAGAAAATCCAGCAGACCTAAACTGTAAACTCATAGCAACAAGAGAAATTAAGAGAAAATAAATAATCATTATAGGGAGGTGAAACTATTTTTCGGGTTTTGTTATTCTAGTTGATAATTAGGTGGAAAATTAAAAGGAGGAAAATATTTTATGAAACGTATTACAGTATTTATTTTGTTAGCAGTTTTAGTTCTTACTCTAAGTAGTGGTGTTTTGGCAGCGGATTATCCAAACAAGTCTGTTACAATGATGGTACCTTTTTCAGCCGGTGGTGGAACTGATGTTATTGCTAGATTGTTTTCTCCATATTTAGAAAAATATTTGGGGACAAGTATTGCAATTCTTAATAAACCAGGTTCAAATGCTGAAATTGGTATAACTTGGTTATATAACCAAAAACCTGATGGATATTCCATTGGTTTTACAAACTTACCTCATTTTGTTTCTAATCCTCTGATGAGAGAAACAAAATATACAGTGGAAGAATTTATTCCTTTGATTAACCTTGTAACTGATCCGGGTGTTATTGCTGTAAAAGCAGATGATGATAGATTTCCAGATCTGGAAGCATTCATTAATTATGCTAAAGAAAATCCAGCATCACTTACAATTGGTAACTCTGGTATCGGTGGAGATGACCACATTGCAACTTTGATGTTGCAAGATAGAACAGGTGCCAAATTTACTCCTGTACCATTTACTGGTGCTGCACCTAACAGAACTGCCTTATTAGGTGGACATATCATGGGTTCAGCAATTAATGCAAGTGAAGCAGTACAATTTGTTGATTCTGGCCAAATGAGAGTTCTTGCTGTAATGTCAGAAGAAAGATATGCTGATCTTCCTGACGTTCCTACTTTTAAAGAGCTTGGCTATAATGTTATTTCTGGTTCTAGTAGAGGTATCTCTGTTGTTCCTGGTACTCCAGAAGAAATCATTCAGGTTCTGGCAGAAGCAGCTGAAAAGGCAGCTAATGATCCAGAGTTTGTAGAAAAAGCAACAAAAGCACAACAGCCACTTGATATTCAGCTTCTCGGTGATGCTCAGAAACTGGTTGACAGATACAATACAGATATTAAAGCATTACACAAGATATTTAATTGGTAAGACAAGTTGAAATTTTGGGAGAAGCTAAAAGCTTCTCCCTCTAAATTAAGCGAAGATGAGGAGGAAAACAGATGAAGATGGCTGTAAAAGACAAAATTACTGCCGTTGTAATTATGATTTTAAGCATTGCTGGTTATATGGTTGCTCGGACATATCCCATGGGTGCTGGGGCTTTTAGTAAAAGCATTTTTATGGGTGGCTTTGTATTATCAATTGCTTTATATATTTCCACTAAGATGGGGTTATATAAGAATCAAGAAAAAGAAGAAAAAATTAATAGTAAGCGGATAAGTATAATCATTGGTATTACGATATTATATTTTTTATTAATAGAATATATAGGTTATTTTATTATAACTCCACTTTTTTTATTTAGCCTGACTATATTTTTAGGTTATAAAAATCGCAAGGTATTATTCCTATATCCACTTATTTTTACAGCATTTTTGTATCTTGTTTTTAGATTATTTTTGAATGTACCATTACCGTTAGGTATTTTAGCACAAATATAATAATTAGGGAGGCAATTAACTTATGTGGGGTTCTTTACTGGAAGCTTTTTCAACAATATTTAGTTTCTATGGTATATTTTTAATGGTTTTTGGTGTTGCCGGAGGGATTACTATTGGAGCGATGCCTGGCCTCTCCGCAACGATGGGGGTGGCTTTGCTAATACCAATAACATTTGCTATGGAACCAGCTTATGGGCTTATTTTATTGGGAAGTATTTATATTGGCGCTATCTATGGAGGTTCTATTTCCGCAATTTTAATTAGAGTTCCTGGAACACCTGCTTCAGTAGCTACGACTCTAGATGGATACCCGATGACAGTGAATGGAGACGCAGATAAAGCTCTTAAAATATCAATCACTTCTTCTGTAGTCGGTGGTGTAATTAGTGCACTGGCTCTTTTATTTATTTCTCCGCCTTTAGCAATGATTGCTTTAGAATTTGGTCCTTCAGAATATTTTTGGGTTGCTTTATTTGGTCTTTCAATTATTGTTACTCTATCTGCAGATAATCCTATTAAGGGGTTTATTTCAGCAGCTCTGGGACTATTTGTTGGTACAATTGGAATGGATCCACTTGTTGGTACAGCCAGATTTACTTTTGGAAATATAAATTTATTAAGTGGGGTACAGGTTATTGTTCTTTTGATTGGACTTTATTCGATACCACAGGTATTGGAGACATTAGAAAGTGGTGAATTGAGTAAAGGTATTAGTATTATGAAACGAGATAGAATTATATCAATTAAAGAAATATGGGCAGAAATTAAAGAAATTTGGCCGACATATATAAGGTCAAGTATTTTAGGTACAATCATTGGCATTATTCCTGGTGCAGGAGCAAATATTGCTTCTTATGTAGGTTATAACGAAGGAAAAAGATGGTCAAAACATCCAGAAAAATATGGTACAGGTTATAGTGAAGGAGTAGCTGCTTCTGAAGCTGCTAATAATGGTGTAACCGGTGGTTCATTAATTCCACTTTTGACTTTAGGTGTTCCGGGTAATGGAGTAACAGCAGTTTTAATCGGTGGGCTTTTAATTCAGGGATTAAACCCAGGTCCAAGACTCTTTGCTCAAAATGCTGATATTGTATATTCGTTTATGGGGGCTATTTTAGTCGGAAACTTTATTATGTTAGTACTTGGTTATTATGGAGCAAATCTATTTGTAAATGTTGTTAAGATTCCAACCAGTATTCTGGGACCGATTATTATTGTAATGAGTATTGTTGGTTCATATGCAATTCAGAACAGTCTTTTTGATGCTGGGCTTATGCTCGGTTTTGGCCTGCTAGGTTATTTGATGCGTAAACTTAATATTGATTCTGCACCAGCGGTACTTGCCTTAATACTGGGACCAATGGCTGAGTCAAACGTACGAAGAGCACTATTGATGAGTGCAGGTAATCCCGCTATCTTATTTAAAGGTTTAATTAACTGGATATTAATTATTATGATTGCAGGTTCTTTCTTCTTTGCTTTTTATTCCTTCTATCGGGAAAGAAAAAGTAAAAATAATGGAAATTCAGGAGGGGCAAAGGTATGACTAAAATAATTATTGAACCAAATTGGTGTAAAAGTTGTGGCATCTGTGTAGACTTTTGCCCGACAAATGTGCTTGAACTTGATATTTCAGGTAAATTAAAAGTTGTGGATGCCAATGCATGTATTTCCTGTAAATTATGCGAGATCCGCTGTCCTGATCTAGCAATTGAAATTGAGGAGGATTAAGCATGAAAGATAAAGTATTAATGCAGGGTAATCAAGCTGTTGCAGAAGGAGCCCTGGCCGCTGGTGTAAAGTTTTGCGCCGGATATCCAATTACTCCTTCTACAGAAGTAATTGAAATATTGGCCAAAAAGTTACCCTCTCATGGTGGTCGTTTTATTCAAATGGAAGATGAACTTGCTAGTATAGGAGCAATTATTGGTGCCTCTGCTGCTGGGAAAAAGTCCATTACCGCAACAAGTGGCCCTGGCTTTAGTCTAATGCAGGAAAATTTAGGTTATGCAGCTATGGTAGAAGTACCAATCGTTATTTACAATGCTCAGCGGGTTGGTCCAAGTACAGGCGGGGCAACCAAGCCACATCAGGCAGATATAATGCAGACTAAATGGGGGTCACATGGGGATAGTCCTCGGATTGCTTTGATGCCGGGTTCAGTTAAGGAAGCTTATGAGATAACCATTAAGGCTTTTAATTTTTCCGAAAAGTATATGGTGCCTGTTGTAATATTAATGGACGAATTACTTGCTCATATGCGGGAAAGTGTAATTATACCAAAAAAAGAAGAATTAGAAGTGATAAATAGAAGGACAGATGTAGCACCACAGGCTGAATATCTTCCTTATCGTATGGATGAAACTGGCATACCTGTTTTGCCACCACTTGGAGGTGGATATAGGTATAATATTTCAGGTATGATTCATGGAGAAAATGGAATTCCTGATTTATCACCTGAAACAATAGATGCCTGTGTACGAAGAATTAATTCTAAACTGGATAAATACTATGATGATATTGTAATAGTGGAAAATGAAAAAAATGAATCTGCAAAAATAGCTTTATTTGTTTTCGGTTCTACCACTAGACCCGCAAAAGGTGCCATAAAGAAGGCAAAAAAAGCTGGTATAGAAGTGGAATTAATTAGACCTATTACAATCTGGCCTTTCCCAGAAAAGGAAGTAAGAGAGGTTGCGGAAAGAATGGATAAAATTATTGTTGCAGAAATGAATCTCGGGCAGACGGCAGGGCTTGTAAGGCAAGCTATTGAAGGAAAGGCAGAAGTAGTACAATTAAATAGAGTAGACAGTGGGCATATTAGTGTCGATGATCTCTATCATAAAATTTTGGAAATTAGTTCTTAAGGGGGATATATGATGAGTAAATTGGATAAATATCTCAGAACAGATCAAATGCCTCATTTTGCCTGCCCTGGATGTACTCATGGAACAGCTTGGGCGGCCATGATCAGGTCAATTGAGCAACTGGGTTTAGATAAAAATAAAACAGTGATGGTTTGTGCAATTGGATGTGCAGGAAGATTACCTGTTTATCTTGACTTCCCATCAATTAGAACTCCACATGGAAGAGCATTAAGTTATGCTACTGGTGTAAAACTAGCCAATCCTGATTTGAATGTGATAGTTTTTATGGGAGATGGTGATGCATCAGCAATTGGGGGGAATCATTTAATTCATACGGCGAGAAGGAATCTTGATATTACAGCTATTGTAGCTACAAATGAAATATATGGAATGACAGGTGGCCAATATGCACCAACAACAGAAGGAGGTAGGTTTGCTTCTACAGCTCCTTTTGGTATGATTGAAAACCAGCTAGATGTTTGTAAACTGGTCGAGGGGGCAGGAGCTTCTTTTGTGGGCAGAGGTGACGTATATCATGTTAGAGAATTAAAAGATCTAATTGCTTCTGCTATTACCCATAAGGGATTTTCTTTAGTAGAAGTATTTACAACTTGTCCTACCCATTTTGGTAGAAGAAACAATATGAAAAAGCCATCTGTTTTAGTAGAACATTTAAAAAATCTTACTGTGAGTAAAAAACAGGCAGAAAAAATGACAGAAGAAGAGGTAGCGGGAAAATTACTGCGAGGTATCTTATTAAAAGAAGAAAGACCAGAATATGTTGAGACATATGACCGCTTAGCAGGTTTTAAAGAAGAAGGTGAGTCAGTATGAGTTTAAAAGAATTAGAACAACTAGAGGTTAGATTTAGTGGCTCAGGTGGACAGGGTTTAGTTTTAGCAAGCATCATTTTTGCTGATGTATTGGTGGCAGCCGGTTACAATGTTATCCAGGGAGAGTCACATGGTATTGAAGCACGTGGTGGAGCAAGTAGAGGAGAAATTATAGCTAGTAAAGAAGAAATAACAGATCTAGCCGTATCAGAACCTGATATTTTCATAGCAATTTCTCAAAAGTCATGTGATAAATATTATCAAGATATTAAAGAAAATGCACTTGTTATTATAGATTCATTTCTGGTAACAGAGATACCAAAATTTAAGAGTAATAATATATATTTGCTGCCTTTTACTAATAAGGTTAAAGAAGAATTTGATAGTATCTTGCCAACAAATATTGCTTTTCTAGGTGCAATGGCTGAGTTAAGTAATTTAGTTGATCATCAATTATTTATTGAAGCAATTAAGAAAAGAATACCGACTAGTGTGATAGAAATGAATTTAAAAGCTTTTGCCTTGGGAGTTAAGATGGCACAAGCAGCCGCTAAAGATAAGGAGTGAAAATATATTGAAAATCTATGAATACCAAGCTAAACAAATATTTGCTGATAATGAAATAGAAATACCAGTTGGAAAGGTTGCTTTATCAGTTGAAGAAGCTGTAAGAATTTCAGCAGAACTTGATTATAAGGTTGCATTAAAAGCACAGGTTCATGTAGGAGGTAGAGGTAAAGCTGGAGGTATTAAGTTTGCCAGTAATAAAACAGAAGTAGAGGAATTAGCAGTAGAACTTTTTAATAAAAAAATAAAAGGTGAAATAGTTGAGAGACTATTAGTTGAAGCACAGCAGGAAATCAAAGAGGAATTATATCTGGGCTTAACTTTAAATAGAACTAAGAAAACAGATACCTTAATCTTTAGCCGTTCTGGTGGTATGGATATAGAAGAGGTGGCAGCAGAAAATCCGGATCAAATAGTCACAATTGATATTGACCCAGTTTTAGGATTACAGGGATTTCATTTAACACCAATTGCCAAAATTTTAAATTTTGATAAAAATTTACTCAATAAATTAATACCTATTGTCAAAAAATTATACTTTGTTTATAAAAACTATGATTGTCTTTTAGTTGAAATTAATCCACTAGCAATTTTAGAAGATGGTAGAATTAAAGCTTTGGACGGAAAATTGGAAATGGACGATAATGCAAGATATAGACAAGAAAAATTACTTGATATGTGGGATGAAAAGAAAGAAGATCAGTTAGAACTAATCGGTAGGCAGGAAGGTTTTGTTGTTATCAAATTAAATGGTGATGTTGCTATTATTAGTAATGGTGCAGGACTTGCCATTTCAACACTTGACTCATTACAAAGACACGGCAAAACTGCCGCAAATATACTTGACTTAAGTGGTGGTGCAACAGCTGAAAAAGTAAAAAGAGCAGTAAAAGTTGTTTTAAAAGATAGTGATGTTAAAGCAATTTTGTTTAATATATTTGGCGGCATAACAAGATGTGAGGAAATAGCACAGGGAGTAAGTGAATCACTAAATGAGGTTCCTGCTTCTATTCCAATAGTTTGTAGAATGCAGGGCACAAATAGAGATCAGGGTATAGAGATTTTAAAGTGTGCTGGGCTGAATGCGGCAACTGATCTAGAAGAAGTTGTGGAAAATGTAGTTAAAGCAATTCAGGGTGGTGAAGTAGGTTGAGCATTATAATAGATAAAAATACAAAAGTTATTGTTCAAGGAATTACTGGCCGTGAGGGAAGTTTTCACGCAAAATTGATGAAACTTTATGGAACAAATGTAGTAGCTGGGGTTAGCCCCGGTAAAAGTGAAGAAGATGTACATGGACTGCCTGTTTTTGATACTGTTAAGGAAGCTGTCAATAAAACAGGAGCAGATGCTAGTATCTTATTTGTACCACCTAGATTTACTAAAGATGCTGTTCTGGAAGCTATTGATGCTGGCTTAAAAATTGTAGTGGCAGTTGCTGAAGGAATACCTTTTCACGATATGCTTTATTGTAGAAACTATGCATTTAAAAATAATTGTATATTAATTGGACCTAATACACCAGGCATTATTTCACCAAATAAATCAAAAGTTGGTTTTATGGCAGATACTATTTATAAAGAAGGTAGTGTTGGTCTTATTTCACGAAGTGCAACTCTTTCTTATGAAGCAGTAAATAATTTATCTGCAGAAGAAATTGGTCAGTCAACGGTAATAGGAATTGGTGGAGATCCAGTTCAAGGTGCAACATTTAAAGATCTGCTTCCTATGTTTGATGAGGATCCAGATACAAAAGTTGTGGTCATGATTGGTGAGATTGGTGGTTCTGATGAAGAAGAAGCTGCAGCATATATTAAAGATAATATGAAAACGCCGGTCATTGCTTTTATTGCAGGTGAAGCAGCTCCTGAAGGAAAAAGAATGGGCCATGCAGGTGCAATTGTCTCACCAGGTGGAGAGGGTAGTGCCGAATATAAAAAACAAGTTTTAACAGAAGCAAAGATAGAAATCGCTGAAAAATTAACAGATATTCCGACTTTATGTAAAAAAATTCTGAATTGAGGCGACTAGCTGATGAATTTTAATTTAAAATATGGATTAGAAAAACTAAAAGTAAATATTCCAAATAAAAATTTGCTGGCAGAGATATTACCGGAAGATGTTGAATCATTAAAAGATCCGGTAGCAGAAGTTAAAAGGGCTCTTGCTGAGCCAATTAAAAGCGAACAGCTTAAAAATCTTGTAAAAAAAGAGGACACAGTAGTTATTCTGGCAAGTGATGTTTCTCGTCCGGCTCCTTCCTATTTGCTTGTTCCACCAATTGTTGAAGAATTAAATGAGGCAGGAGTTAAGGATGAAAATATTAAAATTGTTTTTGGACTGGGTGTACACAGAAAACAAACCCCGCTTGAAATGAAAAAGTTGGTAGGAGAGGATATTTACAATAGAATAGAGTGTCTTGACCATGATGTAGATAGGTGTAAATATATTGGCACTACCAAAAGAGGTACAGAGGTTGAAATATTTGCTAAGGTTTTAGAAGCAGATTTTTTAATTGCCACGGGAAACCTCGAATATCATTATTTTGCAGGATTTAGTGGAGGAGCCAAAGCACTGGCCCCTGGTGTATGTAGCCCCCTTACTATTATGAAAAACCATCAGAGATTTTTGGACCCACTAGCCAGGGGGGGACAGATTGAAGGCAATCCAGTTCGCGAAGAAATAGAAGAAATTGGCGAAATGGTAGGTATTAATTTTATGGTTAATGCTGTTTTAAATAGTAGTAAAAAGGTAATTAAAGTAGTGGCCGGTGAGGTGACTGCAGCCCACCGAGTGGGAAAAGAATATATCGAAAATATTTATGGAAGTGAAATAAATGAATTGGCAGATATTGTTGTTACTACTCCTGGCGGGATGCCAAAGGACATTGATCTTTATCAGACACATAAAGCAATGGAAAATGCTAGTCTTGCTGTGAGAAAAGGTGGAAAAATAATAATTGCTGCTAAATGTGAAGATGGATTAGGTGAAGATCATTTTGCTGATGCTCTAACTAGTGGTCTTAGTCCGGAAGATTTAATTGAGGAATTGAAAAATAATTTTATTCTTGGCAGACATAAGGCTTCCCGGATTGCGATGATTCACAAAGAAAGCCAGATATCTTTAATTTCTGATTTGCCGAATGCAATTAAAGAGAAGCTTTTTATAAATAATTATGATGATCTAAATCAGGCTGTGACAGATGCTATAGCTGAAATAGGTGAGGATGCCAAAGTGCTTGTTATTCCTTACGGAATTTCAACGCTACCTAAATTTAAAAATTAGAGGTGAACATTAATGGATGATTTAAAAAATCGAGCGTTAAAGTTTCATGAAGATAACTTAGGTAAATTAAAAGTAGCTACTAAGGTGGCGGTAAATGATGAAGATGATTTAACACTTGCCTATTCCCCAGGTGTTGCTTACCCTTGTTTGGAAATTGCGAAAAATAGTGATGATGTCTATAAATATACAAATAAAAGTAATTTTGTTGCCATAGTTTCTAATGGTACTGCAGTTTTAGGTTTAGGTAATATTGGTGCACGCGCTTCGATTCCCGTTATGGAGGGAAAATCAGTATTATTTAAGGAGTTTGGTGGGGTGGATGGCTTTCCAATTTGTCTGGATACAGAAGATCCAGAGGAAATAATTAAAACAGTAGTGCGGTTGGAGCCTGTATTCGGTGGCATTAATTTAGAGGATATTAAAGCACCGGAGTGTTTTTTAATAGAAGATCGATTAAAGCAAGAACTCCCAATTCCAGTTTTCCATGATGATCAACACGGGACAGCAATTATTACCCTGGGTGCTTTAATTAATTCACTTAAAATAGTAGATAAAGAATTTAAAGATCTTAAAGTTGTCATTAATGGTGCTGGAGCAGCAGGAGTTAGTCTGGCCCGCATAATTATCAAAAAAGGTGCTAAAAATGTAATTTTATTGGATAGTAGAGGAGCAATTTATAAAGGCAGAAAAAATTTAAATATAAGTAAAGAGCAGATGGCTGAAATAACTAATCCAAATTTAGAAAAAGGCGATTTAGCGGAAATTTGCAAGAACGCAGATGTATTTCTGGGGGTTTCAGTTGCTGATGTATTAACAGAAGATATGGTAAAAAGCATGGCAAATAATCCAATTGTTTTTGCTATGGCAAATCCAAATCCAGAGATTGATCCAAAACTTGCGCTTAAAGGTGGAGCTAAAATTGTCGGTACAGGCCGTTCGGATTATCCAAATCAGATCAATAATGTACTGGCTTTCCCTGGTATTTTCAGAGGAGCTATGGATGTTATGGCCAGGGAAATCAATATGGAAATGAAACTAGCGGCAGCAGATGCTTTGGCTGAGCTTGTCAGTGAGGCTGAACTAAATTCGGAGTATGTAATACCAAAACCATTTGATACTCGGGTAGGACCACATGTTGCAGCTGCAGTAGCTCAGGCTGCTGTTGAAACAGGAGTCGCTAGAATTAACTTATCTTATGAGGAAGCTTTTAAAAGAGCCACAGAAAAAATAAGGGGCGAATAAAATGGAAGTGAAAATACCTTATGGCAAAAATGAAACTATCTCAGTTGAAATTGCTGATAAAAATTTGCTAGGTGTTTATGCAACAAAGGAACGCCAGCCAATTGATGATGAGAAAAAAGCTTTTGCAGCTGTTCTGCAAAATCCATTGGGAACACCTCCTCTACGGGAAATTGCAAAGGAAAAGAAAAATGCTATGATTGCCATTACTGATCATTCGCGACCAAATATAGAGGTAAAAGCTTTGCCGTATATCATTGAAGAATTAAAAGCTGCTGGTCTCCAGGAAGAACAAATCACAGTCATGATTGGCCCCGGATCACATCGGCCGGCCTATGAAAATGAAATAAAAGATAAATTAGGTGAACTTTACGGTAAAATTAAAGCAGTATGTCATAGTGCTTTTGACAGTGAGATGGTCGATTTAGGAACCACAAGTTTCGGACATCCTGTAAAAATTAATAAAGAATTTTACGAAAGTGATTTTAAGATTGTTCTTGGTACCGTTCTTCCGCATCCTTTTGCAGGTTTTAGTGGTGGAGGCAAGATGATCTCAGTGGGTATTGCTAGTGGTGAGACTATTAGTTCAACGCATAGGCCAGTTATAATTGATCATCCCCAGGCTAGTTTTGGCATTATCGAAAATAATCCTTTTTATTTATCAAGTCTAGAAATGGCAGAAATGGCTGGAGTTGATTTTCTGGTTAATGGTGTGATGAATGAAGAAGAACAATTATTTTATTTGCAAGCTGGTGCTGTTGAAAAAGCGCATCGTGATATTGTAAGTTCAGTTAAAGAAATGTTTGCGGTAAATGTGCCAGATAAAGCAGATATTCTTGTTGTTGCCAGTGGTTATCCAAAAGATTCTAATCTTTATCATGTCTCTGCAATGGGAATTTGTGCTGTCGCTGGATCTGCTGTAAAGGATCCCTGCATTAAAAAAGGTGGACGATTAATAATGGTCTCTCCGATGGAAGATGGCATCTATAATCATGTTTATTATGATACTATGGCCCAATTTTCTTCTCCAGAAGAGGTAGTTGAGGTTGTTGGTAAATATGAAGATTTTGAGCCAGGCCACCATAGAGCATATGGTGTCGCTCAGGTATTATCAGATTATAATGTTGTGATGGCAGAGTCTTGTTTAGAAGAAGATGTTTTCAAAAAAATTCACATGGATACAGCTGTCACAGCGCAAAATGCAATCGATAATGCTTTAATAGACTATGGTGATGATGCAAAAATAGCAATTTTACTATATTCACATAGGATGATTGTTAAATATCAACCTGAGGTGGTTTAAATGAGTAAACTAAGAAGTCAAAACCTTATGGAAGGTATCACAGGTGCATATGCACGGGCGATGTATCGGACAATGGGGTATACAGATGAAGATTTAAAAAAACCTCAGATCGCAATAGTAAACTCCTTTAGCGAAAGTAATCCGGCTCATTATCATCTGCGCGATCTGGCCAGGTATGTGCGAGAGGGTATTTATGCAGCAGGAGGAATGCCGGTTGAGTTTAATACAATTGCTCCATGTGATGCAGTAGCTCAAGGTAAAGGGATGCATTATATTTTGCCGTCAAGAGATATTATTGCAGCTTCAATTGAGTTAATGGTTCAGGCTCAGCAATATGACGGATTAGTGATGCTATGTTCTTGTGATAAAATTGTACCAGGTATGCTGATGGCAGCAGCAAGATTGGATCTACCAACAGTCTTTTTAACGGGTGGAGTAATGCTTTCTCGAGAAATTGAAGGAGAAGATTTTGTTACTTGTGATATTAAAGAGGCGATGGGCAGAGTAAAAGCGGGTGAAATTACTGAAGAAGAGTTTTATCAAATAGAATCAACAACCTGTGCTTCTGTGGGAACTTGCTCTATGATGGGAACTGCCATGACGATGAGTACCTTTGTGGAGGCACTAGGCCTATCTTTACCCGGATCTTCTACTATGTTGGCTGTTGATTCTTTAAGATTTCATAAAGCAAAAGAAACAGGCAAAATAGCTGTGGAATTAGTTAAAAAAAATATGACGGCTCGAGAGATGATTAACAAAAAAACTATCAAAAATATGATTAGATATTTGATGGCAGTAGGAGGTTCTACAAATGCCATTTTGCATCTGCAGGCTCTAGCTGTAGAAATTGGTTATGAACTACCTTTGAAAATTTTTGATGAGTATAGTAAGACTACACCGTTATTAGCTAAGTTTAAGCCTGCTTCAAAATATAATATGACTGATTTTGATAAAGCTGGTGGAGTATATGCAGTCTTGAAAGCACTTTCAGACCAAATTTTTAGTGATTATCCGATTATAACTGGTAATACACTACGGGAAGAATTAAATAAAATAACATTTAATCCTGGCGAAGTTATTAAGTCACCTGACCAACCACTTGCACTAGAAGGTGGTCTAGCAGTTTTAACTGGAAACTTAGCAGAAAAAGGTGCCATTGTTAAACAGAGTGGAGTAGACCCAGCTATGCTAGTCCATACCGGACCAGCAGTAACAGCTGATTCTGAAGAAGAAGTTAAAGAATTATTGTTATCAGGCCAGGTAAAACCTGGAGATGTATTGGTTATTCGGTATGAAGGTCCTGCTGGGGGTCCTGGGATGAGAGAATTATCATTACCAGCTGCAATACTTGTAGGTATGGGTCTTGGTAATTCTGTTGCGATGATTACTGATGCAAGATATTCAGGTGCCACAAGAGGCCCCTGTATTGGTCATATTTCTCCAGAAGCTGCTGTAGGTGGAAATATTGCCTTTGTTAAAAACGGAGATTTAATTGAGATCAATATTCCAGAAAGAAAATTAGAATTAAAAGTAGCTGAGAATGAGTTAAAGAAGAGAAGAGAAAATTGGGAAAAGGTTCCTTTAAAAGTACCTGAAAATAGTTTTTTACAAACTTATGCTAGGTTTGTTAGTGACTCAAGTGAAGGTGCAATCTTTAAATATAGGGAAAAGAGTGATCAAAATTAAAGAGATAAATATTCTGCAGATAAGTGAGAAAGATAATGTGGTTGTAATTTTATCTGAGGCTATAGCTGATGACTATTTTTATTTTAAAGATGAAAAATATAATTTGAAAGAAGCTATTCCCTTTGGACATAAGGTAGCTCTTGCAGACTTTGCAGTAGATGATAAAATCATTAAATATGGTGAAATAATCGGAATCGCAAAAGAAAATATTAGCAGGGGAAGCTGGATTCATAATCATAATATTATTTCAGACCGAGGTAGAATGAAAGCTGGTGATAAATAGTGAAATTTATGGGATATAGAAGATCCGACGGTTCAGCTGGGGTTAGAAATTATTTAGCTGTTATACCTTCGGTTTTTTGTGCCAATAAGGTTGCTGAACAAATTGCTTTAAGTATCAAAGATGCTGTATGTTTAACCCATTCAGTTGGTTGTAGCCAGGTAGGAGAGGATCTTGAACAGACAGCCAGAACGTTAAAAAATTTGGCTACTCACCCAAATATCGGTGGAGTGTTAATTGTAGGTCTGGGTTGTGAACGGTTTACACCAGCTGAATTTTATCAGGCAGTAAAAGCAACTGGTAAAGAAGTTGCGAGTGTAGTTATTCAAGAAGAAGGAGATTCACTTAAAGCAGTAGCAGCTGGAATTGAAAAATTATACAAGCTTGAAGGAGTTGTTAGTAATTATCGGAGAGAAGAAATTGATATTTCTGAATTGATTATTGGCCTGGAATGTGGAGGTACAGATGCAAGTTCAGGTATTGCTGCCAATCCAGCTATTGGTAGGACTTCGGATCTATTGGTGGAAGCAGGAGGCTCTTCTATTTTTAGTGAAACTACCGAACTTCTTGGCGCAGAACATATACTTGTGCGAAGATGTTCTACAGAAGAAATTTCCGAAAAATTATTGTTTTCAATTAAAAGAACAGAGGGAGAATTGGCACGTTCTACAGCTAGTGATAAATACCAGCATCGATCAGCCTTAATTTCTACTGGAAATTTTGCTGGTGGTGTAAGCACAGTTGTAGAAAAAGCATTAGGAAATATTCATAAAACAGGAACAGCACCTATCAATGGTGTAATTAAATTTGCTGAAAAGTTAAAAGCCAAAGGACTTAATTTTATGGATACCCCGGGCCAGGATGGTGAGTCTACAACCGGATTGGTTGCAGGCGGGGCCCAGATAGTGCTATTTACAACTGGTCGTGGCACACCAACTGGATTTCCAATCGCACCTGTCATTAAAATTACAGGAAATAACGAAACTTATCAAAAAATGCAGTTTAATCTAGATATAAATGCAGGAAAAATTATAAGTGGTATAGAAAACATCAATACCATGGGTGAAATTATTTTTGATTTTGTGCAGCAAGTAGCATCTGGAAGAGAAAGCAAAGCTGAAATTCTTGGTCATGACGAATTATTTAATATTCCACGAGTTTTAAATTATTGTAGTTAATATTAAAAGGATGTGCTTAAAAAGATAAGATTAAGTTCATCCTTTTCTAAAAAAAAGAAGGTGATTATAATAAATGTAATTGGCTTAATAATTGGCTTTAGTCTGGCAGTATTTATGATATTCAAAAAATATAATATGGGGATGTCATTATTATTTGGCGCTATAATTTTAAATTTCTTTAGTGGTTTAGGGGTAAAAGATTTTTTGGGAAATATTTTAATAACTATCCAGGAACCGACCACGCTTCAGTTGATGCTAGTGGTCTCCTTAATTAGTGGACTTGGCTATTTAATGGATCTTACGGGAGATTTGAAAAAGATGATTGAAGCCTGTATTAACATTTTTAAAGATGGTCGCCTATTAAGTATAATTTTACCAGCTTTAATAGGTACACTTTCTGCTCCAGGTGGGGCAATTTTATCCGCTCCGATGGTAAATGAAAGTGGGGACAAAATTGGACTTGATAAGAATAAAAAAACAGCCGTTAATCTTTTTTATCGTCATATTGGTTATTTTATTTATCCGCTATTTTCTTCGATTATATTGGCTAGTAGTTTCATGGAAATTAGTGCATTGTCTATTATAAAATATAATTTCGTGATTATGGTAACCGGTCTCATAATTTCATTTGTTGTTTTTTTTAGGGATGTAGAAATGATAGATCAAGATTATTTCTCTGATAAAAGTTTAGCTGAGAACTTAATTGATTTTTTTAAGGCCTTTTTGCCAATTTTCGTTACATTGTTTTTAGCTTTAGTGGTTAAGCTATATTTTCCGCTTGCCGTTTTAATAGGTGTTTGTGTTGCTGTCATAAATAATTGGCCGGCTCGAAATAAGTTGAAGATATTTAAAGAACGTTTTTATCTTTTTTTTAGTAAAGGAATTAAATATAAGCTGGTTTTTATTATTCTGGGAGTTATGATATTTAAAACTACTCTGGAAAGCTCAGGTGTAATAAATGTAATTGCTGGTGGTTTAGGTAATCTGGGAATACCATTATTTTTAATAATCTTACTGTTAGGACTAATTTCAGGTTATATAACTGGTGTTCATGTAGCAGCAACTGGTATTTTGCTTGCAATTTTTCAACCGTTATTTCCGGTAGGTCTTGAGGGTCCCTATATTGCACTTCTTTTAACAGCGATTGTTTTAGGTTATCTGATTTCCCCTTTGCATTTATGTTTAGCTTTAACTCAGGAGTATTTTGATGCTGAAATGGGGAAAATCTATCAGCTTCTTCTTTTCCCTTTAGGTGGAATGTTGCTGGCGGGTGTTATGCAAATTATGCTATTAGGTTAGTAGAAGGGAGAGTTAAATTTGCAGGAAAAAGTATTAATTACTAAACATCTACAAGACACAAATTTATTAAGATTAAAATCAGTCATGGAAATCATTATGCCAGAGCAAGGTAAAGAATTTAATCAGGTTGAACTTAAAACGCATTTAAGAGAAGTGACAGCTGTTATTGCAATGCGAACCAGAATAACTGCAGAGTTAATCAATGAAGCTAATCATCTCAAATTGATCTGTTCTTTTGGTGTTGGTTTTGATAATATTGATCTAAAAGCAGCAACAGTTAATAATATAGCGGTTGCTAATTTACCAGGGCTCGTTACTTCTGCTACAGCAGAACATACCCTGGCGTTAATGCTTGCATTGAGTAGAAGGATAGTTGAAGCTGACCAATATATCCGCTTTGCAAACGACCATAACTGGCATCCATATTTATTGCTCAGCCATGAAATAAGAAATAAGAAATTGGGTATTTTTGGCCTAGGAAATATTGGTCTGGAAGTGGCAAGGCTGGCCCAGGCCTTTCAAATGGAAATTTTTTATCATAATCGGCAGCGCAGGAATGAGATAGACTTTGCTCATTATCTTTCTAAAGAGGAATTATTAAAAAGTTGTGACTATATATCTTTGCATTTACCATTAACAGCGGAAACTGAAAATTATATTTCAACAAAAGAATTGGAGTTAATGAGAAAAGATGCTTATTTAATTAATGTTTCAAGAGGTAGAGTAGTTGATGAAAATGCTCTGATAGATGCTCTTAAAAGCAAAAAAATTGCCGGAGCTGCTCTGGATGTATATCGTAATGAACCAATTGTTTCGGGTGAGTTAAAAAAATTATCTAATGTTGTTTTAACCCCACATATTGGTTCAACAACAGTTGAAACAAGGGGTAAAATGGTTAAGAAAGTAGTTGATACTATTATTAATTACTTTGCTGGCAAGAAAGTAGATAATTTAGTTAATAATGATGGGGTGGAATCATGTCAGAGATTTTAGTAAAGGAATATAGGGGAAAATTATTAGAAAATATTCATCGTGGGGAAATAGTTGTTGTAGGGAAAAATCAGCAGATTAACTCAAAGGTTGGAGATCAATATAAAAATGTATACTATCGATCAGCGGCTAAACCAATTCAAGTTTTACCGGTAATAATGAGTGGAGCAGCTAAAAAGTATAATATTTCGGAAAGGGAAATTGCCTTAATGGCTGCTTCCCATAGTGGTGAAGAAGTACATATCAGATTATTGAAAAGTATTTTAAAGAAATTAGATTTGAGCGTTAATGATCTAAAGTGTGGTGTTCATCCTCCCTTTAGTCGTAAAGCCCGGGAAAATCTACGTAAAAATAGTAGGCCATTAACAGCCGCTTATAATGCGTGTTCTGGTAAACATGCAGCCCAGCTTGCATTATGTAAATTTTATGGTTGGGATCTTGCAAATTACTACGAAAAAGATCATCCAGTTCAGCAATTATTATTAAAAACGATTGCAGAAATAGCAGATTATTCTGTGAAAGATATATATCAAGGTATTGATGGTTGTGGAGTGGTTGTCTTTGGATTGCCGATTAAGAATCTTGCATATTCTTATTATAGATTGGTAAATCCAATTGAATTAGTTAGCAAGTATCAGAATGCAGCAAAAATTATTAGCAGAGCAATGAGAAAATATCCAGTTCTAGTGGCTGGTTCTGATCGATTTGGGACAATTTTAACCCAAACTATAAAAGTAGATATCTTAGCAAAATCCGGTGCTGATGGTATTTTCTGTTTTGGAGTTAAGGATAAGGGTGTGGCTATTAAAATAGAAGATGGCAATCTTAAATCGACTTATCCAGTTGTACTGGAAATTTTAAAACAATATCAATTAATCGATAATCAAGAATTGAAAAAATTAAATCGTTTTTATAACTCAGTAATTTATGATCATCTAGGTAATAAAGTAGGAAACATCAGACCTGAATTCTTTCTAGTAAAATAATTTTGAAAATTTTAAAAATAATGCAGGAATTATTTGATCTATAGCGAATTAGAGAAATATAACTATATTGGTTCAACCAATGTACCTATTAATATTATAACTATTAGACTTAAAGAAAGGAGAATACTCATGAAAAATATCCTTGTTGATATAGATTTATGTGTTGGCTGTAAGACATGTGAACTTCAATGTGCTACGATTAGAGTATCTAAAAGTAAAGATTTCATTAAAGCCGTGTTGGAAAGTCCTGCTCCAAAATCAAGAATTGATGTTCAAACAAATGGCGAGGAAAATCTTCCAGTACAGTGTAGGCAATGTGAAGATGCTCCCTGTTATCAAGCTTGTCCATCGGGAGCAATATATTTTACAAAGAATACAGACAAAGTGGTTATAGATAAAAATAAATGTGTAGGATGCTGGATGTGTGTAATGGTCTGCCCCTTTGCAGCTATTAATGTCTTAGAAGAAAAAAAGGCAGACAAGTGTGACCTTTGTACATTTATGGATTTTCCTGTCTGTGTAGATTCCTGTCCAACTGGCGCTTTAAAATATGTAGAAAGTAATGATGATTTAAGAGAAATAAAAGTTAAACGAACTTCTAATAATCTTAAAAAATATATAAAAGGGAGGAATAATAAATAATGAAAATAAGAAAAAAATCAATTGACCCTCTTGCAGATAAATATGTTCTTGCAGCAAAGAAAAAAAATATAGATTTAACCTGGGATATGCATGAAGATAATCTGCCCCATTGTGGTTTTGGAGAACTAGGTCTTTGTTGTACAAAGTGTTGGCAAGGTCCTTGCCGCATAGATCCTTTTGAAAACAATGCTAAATATGGAAGCTGTGGTAGAGATGGTTTGACTATTGCTACAGAAAATTTGGCAGTTCAGCTTTTATCTGGATTAGCACCAGTCAATTATGTAGTTGAAGATTGGACTCTAAATAAAGAATATCGGGAGTTAAATAACTGGTTAAATGGAGGTATGAATTTAGAAAGAACAGTTTTATTAAATAAATTAAATACATTATTAAAAAAATCTTTTGATAAACTCGATTTAAAAGAAGATCAGCAAGATATCTCTGCAAAGTTTGAACCTGGCAAAAAGAAAGTAGTTCTTTCAGGCTTAATATCAGCAAATACCTTAAAACAGTTAAAGAAAAGAAATGATATTTCATTATATTCTCTTTTAAACGAATATTACTATCCTGGAGTTAAACCGATTACCAATTATGGAAGTCAGGAATTTATATTAATGACTAACTTCCCAGACTTATTATTAGTTGGATCAGGATGTGGAAAACCTGCGCTTAAAAATCTGGCTAAAAAGTATGAGATACCATTTGTTTATGAAAATGATTTCTCGGAAGAGATGATTGATAGTATTGAAAGTGATGAAATGAGTGAACTCGATAATCTAGATTTTCAATTCAGTACTGATTACGAAACTGGGCTTAAGCAGGCTAAAAAAATAGCTTTAGTGGCAGGATGTAATAATATAAGGAATTCTCAAGATTATAAATTATTTAAAGTAACAGAGCATTTACTTCAATCCGGTTATACGGTGTTGACAAGTGGATGTGCTGCGATGGGTCTAAATAAATATTTTTCTGCTAGTGACCCAATCTACTATTTAGGTAGCTGTTTTACTACACCTACTTTTAAAAAGGTTGCTAATCATTATGGTGTTGATAAAGAGGTTGTAGCTATATTTCCAGAATTAAGTCAAATGAAGGCAATGACACAGGCAGTTTATTTATCATTACAGGGTATTAATACTTATGTGTTGTCAAAAGCTTTAGTTCCACCTTTCGCAGAGTTCAAAGAGATGCTTAATCAGGAAAATAAAAATTTAAAAATAAAATCTGAAGGATATTCACTTGAACAGATCACAGGTATTTTAAAGTGATAGATGGAGGTATTAATAATGAAATTTGTCATTAGTGGTTGTGGTCCGGCTGGTATAAATGCAGCCTTGTATTTAGATAAGTTGCTTCCTGAACCAGAAATAACATTGATTAATGGTGAGCCAAATCCTCCTTATTCCAGAATTTTGACGACATTTTATTTGGAAAATAAAATTGAAGAAAAGGATCTTTACATTTATGATAATGATTTTTTTAAGCAAGAAAATGTAAATTATTATGAAGATGTTAAAGTAGTTTCTATAAATAAAAAGCGTAAAACGGTCAAAATAAGTAATGGTAAAATTATTGAATATGACAAATTATTGATTGCAACTGGCGGTGACCCGAAAAGGCCATCTGTAACTCGAATTGATTCTGATAAAATTTATACAGTTCGGACCCTTGTTGATATAAAAAAAATTAATGAAAAAATAAATATTGGCGGTAAGTGTGTAATCATGGGTGGTGGACTTGTTAGTTTGAAAATGGCTCAGGCTCTTAGACGAAGAGGTCTTGATGTCACTATTTTAATTAGCTCACAACAGGTATTATCTCAGGTTCTTGACCAAGAGTCTGCTACTATCATTGCGGATCAATTAATTAAGAACGGAATTGAGATTAAAACTGGCATAAAAATTATAGAAATTAAAGAAGAAAAAGAAAAACTCAAATTGAAGTTGGAATTTGGTCATATCGAAGCCGATTTTGCAGTCATTGGTAAAGGAGTTAGTCCTAACGTTAATTTTATAGATGGAACTAAAATTAGCGTAGATTGGGGTATTCTGACAGATGATAATTTAAGTACTGAAGAAACTGATATCTATGCAGCTGGTGATGTTATAGAAAGTTATAATATTGCTTACCAGTGTAGACAACTAAATTCCATTTGGCCTGATGCCGTTTTGCAGGGTATTACGGCAGCTTCAAATATGGCAGGAAAAGCTATTGCTTATTCTGGTAACATTAATATGAATGCAGTTGATATTTTCGCTTTGCCATTGATAGCACTGGGTCAAGTAGAGGAATTACCTGAATTAAAAATATTTAAATATGAAAATAAATTAAAGCAAGAATATAAAAAATTGTTTTTTGCAGCTGATAAATTAGTGGGAGCAGTCTTAATCGGTGATATAAAAAATGCCGGATTTTTAAAACAGTTAATAGTTAATCAAAAATTAGTTACAAATAAGGAAGAACTATTGGCTCCAAATAATGTATTAGCAAACTATATATTTTGAAAAGAGGTGTAAGATGAAAGTTATTGCCAGCAAATGTGTTGGATGTGGTCGTTGTCAACCATACTGTTCCGCTAGAGCAATAAATTTTCACGAGGGAATAAGTAAAATTTCACAGGATCTTTGTTTTGAATGTGGAACTTGTCTTCGTTCAGAAATTTGTCCTGTTGATGCTTTAAAAGAAGCAGATGATGTTTTTGATTTTCCCCGCTCTGTCAGGAAATTTTTTAGTGATCCAACAACAAATCATAAAGAGACAAATATGCCGGGAAGAGGTACTGAAGAGGTAAAAACAAATGATGTTACAAACCGCTTTAGAAAAGGTGAACTCGGAATCGGTCTTGAAGTTGGTAGACCCACTGTAGGAACTAAAATTAGTGAATTAGAAAAAATAACGATGGCACTTGCCAAGGAAGGATTTAACACATTTGAAGAAAAGAATCCAGTTTCTGGTTTAATGGAAGATACAAAAACGGGCAAATTAAAAGATAAGGTTTTAGGTGAACGAGTATTGTCGGCAATTGTAGAATTTACGATTAAAGAATCAGAACTTAAGAAGTGTCTAGAAGTTATAGCTACCATTAGTAAAGAGATTGATACTGTATTTACGATGGATTTAATAACTAACTATGATGAAGGAATGAAAATTAGAGTAAAAGAAGAATTAGAAAAATCAAATTTCAGTTCAAGGCCAAATGCTAAAATAAATATTGGCATCGGCAGACTTAATGATGAGGAGGCTTAGAGTATATGACTCATACATTACATCGAGAAGGATCAGTTGAAAGTCTAAAAGATGACTTCCTACTATTAATCACTCCGGCCATTACTTACAATGATAAGGGAGCTGCTGAAAAAATTAGAAAATTGATAGATATAGTTTTTGATGTAGGACCAACAAATTATGGCTGTTACGAAAAAGGAATGAATATTTTATCGGGTATTGATGTTCAAGTAATCAAAGACACTACAAAAAATAATTCGCGAATAAGGTGTGTTTTTAATAGTCGAGAAAAATTCAAGGAGGTGTTGACAAGAGTAATTGAAGCTGATTTGGGTTTATCGGTAACAGTTAGTGGTTTGCAATCTCTTGTGAAAGAAGTACTGTCTGAAATGAATGTTGATCCCCATTCTATTAATTTGGCAATGGGAACACATGGTGCAGTAGAGAATCTGCCAGACAGTAATTTTCGGAAAATTACAACTATGTGCGGACATGCAATGGTAGCACCAGGTTTGGTAGAAGAAATGATAACGAAAATAAAAAAAGGCAGATTGACTATTGACCAAGCAGCAGTAGTATTAGCTAAACCATGTATATGTGGAATTTTTAACCATGAACGAGCAGCAATAATGCTTAAAGAAATTATGCCACTTTACCATATAGAAGCATAAGCTAAATTCTTTGAAAGGAGGTAAGTTTAGCTGAGCTGGTTGTTAAGATCTGAGAGAACATATCAAAAAAAATCAAGGGGGTAATATATTTTGAAGAAAATCATGATTCTTAGTTTATTAGTAATCTTTTTGTTGACTGTTAGTAGTCTGGGTTTAGCGGCTTATCCGGAAGATGAAATTGAATGGATTCTCTGGTCCAGTCCTGGTGGTGGCTCTGATACAACTGCTAGAACTGTTGGTATTCCAATTCGTAAAGATATGGAAATCCCATTAGTTATTAAAAATATGCCTGGTGGCAGTGGGGCTAGAGCTATGTCATATGTACAAGATGCAAAAGCAGATGGCTATACTTGGTTATTCGTTACAAACACTTTAATTACTACAACTGAAAGAGGATTGGTTGATTCTACATTCGAAGATTGGATACCAGTTTTTATGCTCAATCATGATCCCCAGACAATAGTTGTAAATGAAAAAAGCGATATAAAAACACTTGAGGATCTTATAGAAGTTGGTAAATCAAGAACACTTAAGTGGGGATTAACTCATCTGGGTGGAAATGATCATATTGCTATTAATACTTTTGCCAAGAAAACAGGTGTCAAGTATGACCCAATAGTATTTGAAAGTGGAGCTGAGGTTATGGTTGCTGCTTTAAGTGGTGTGATCGATGTATTTATTTCCAATCCATCAGAAATAATGGGCCAGGTTGATGCAAATAATCTGAATGTAATCGCTACTTTGAGTGATAAAAGACTTGGTATATTACCTGACACACCAACCGCTCTAGAGGAAGGTTATGATATTCAGTTCGGTACCTGGCGTGGAGTTGCTGTTAAGAAAGGTACAGATCCAGCAGTTGTAAGTAAAATTGAATCTATTTTGGCTGAGGCTACTCAAGCTGAAATCTACCAAGAATTTTTAAAGGATAATGGTATGGAATATAATGTTAAGAACGCAAAAGAATTCAAAACATTTATTGAAAAACAATGGAGTGTATTTGCTGAAGGTATAGAGGATGTAGGGCTATAGTTTATTAATATAAGTCGGGGGGCAATGATAGCTCCCCGGCAAAGTATAGAAAGGAGTAAATGCGCATGAAAAAAAATCCCACCTTATTTACAGCATTAATTTTTATTCTTATAGCATGTTTATTGTTTGGTTCAACATTCATGATTCAGGAATCAAAAAATCAGGGTAACCGATTAGGTCCGAGATTTTTCCCGCGCTTAATATTACTTTTGATAGTTATGTTTAATTTAATACTTGCCTATCAAGCTTACCGTTATCCGGAAGAACAAAAAAAGGTTAAAAAAGTACCGGATGAAAAACGAAAAAGATTTATTGGAACAATTGTCATTTCAGTTTTGGTTGGGTTTTCATTTACTTTGTTGGGAGGATTTACAACGATTTTCTTTTTTGTTTTATCATTTTTGATTATTTGGGGGCAGAGGAAGCTAAAAGTGTTGTTTTTAACACCAACTTTGGTAACATTAGGGGCTTTTCTGTTATTCTATAAACTACTTTCTGTAAGGATGCCAAAAGGCATCATAGATGCATTATTTTATTAAGGGGGTGTTAAATTGTTTGAATTAATTATGTTAGGTGTAGAAGCAATCTTTCAACCAGCAAATTTCTTAGCTGTGCTTATTGGTGTTGTATCTGGAATGACCATAGGTGCTTTACCAGGTTTATCGGCTACTATGGGTGCCGCATTGATTGTTCCATTTACATTTTTTATGGATCCCATACCTGCCATTGGTATGTTAAGCGCACTTTATTGTGGTGCAACATACGGTGGGTCAATATCTGCTATACTTGTCAATACTCCTGGAACTCCTGCTGCAGCAGTAACAACTCTAGATGGTTATGAACTATCTAAACAGGGGCATGCAGGAAAGGCTTTGGGCACTGCAGTAATTGCATCAGGTTTTGGAGGACTTTTTAGTGTTGTCGTTTTAATATTTATTGCTCCTCAAGTAGCTAATGTTGCTCTGCGGTTTGCTGATCCAGAATATTTTAGTCTTGCAATATTTGGTGTGAGTATGGTTGCTAATATTTCTTCTGGTAATGAATTAAAAAATATGATAGGTGGTTTTATTGGAATCTTTCTTGCTACTGTTGGTATGGATGCTTTAACCGGTTTTCCAAGATTCACATTTGGTTCAGTAAATATGACTTCAGGAATTAGTTTTATTCCAGTCATGATCGGACTTTTTGCAGCAGCAGAAATTTTTAGGCAGGCAGAATCTTACGTTAAAAATGATACAAATACTGCAATATCAGGACTTTTACCAAGTTTTAAAGAAATATGGCCTTTGAAATGGAGTATTCTTCGTTCAGCAGTTATTGGTACATTTGTTGGAATTCTACCAGCTGAAGGAGGAACAGTAGCGTCATTTATTGGTTATAATGAAGCAAAAAGATGGTCTAAAACTCCAGAAAAATTTGGGACTGGTCTGTTAGAGGGTGTAGCTGCTCCGGAAACAGCAAACAATGCTGCTACAGGTGGAGCTATGGTTCCTACATTGACTCTGGGTATTCCTGGTAGTTCAACAACAGCGGTAATTCTAGGTGGACTAATGATTCAAGGTCTACGACCAGGTCCATTATTATTTGCGACACAGCCTAAGTTCGTCTACTCAATATTTGTAGCTATGGGTCTTGCCAACATATTGTTTTTGGTAGTTGGTCTGGTAGGCGCAAAGGGTTTTGCACAGGTAACTAGGATACCAATTTATATTCTAAATCCTATTGTCATGGTTCTTTGTCTGATCGGTTCATACTCCCTAAGTAATAATGTTGCTGATGTATGGATTATGCTTATTGCAGGTCTTGTTGGTTTTGTAATAAAAAAAGCAGGATTTTCACCGGCTCCAATTGTTTTAGGTTTAGTACTTGGTGAGTTAATTGAAACTTCTTTTAGAAGAGCGATGTTAATTTTCGATAATAATGCACTTGTATTTTTTACAAGACCATTTTCAGCTATTTTCTTAGGATTAGCATTAGTTTCTGTGCTTTGGCCATTTATTCATAAAACAATAAAACATCATAGGGAAGCCAATAATATAGAGGAGAGTTTTTAATATGAGAGGAAAAGAAGTATTGATGATGCAGGGAGCAGAAAAAATAGTGAATACCTGTGCTAGAGTCGAAAAAGGAGAAAAAGTTTTAATTATCACCGATCCAGAAAGATTGAATATAGCTAAATTATTATACGGAGTTATGTTAGGAAAAGGTGTTGAACCAGTTACTGCTGTGATGATGCCAAATGAGTTTGATGGTCAGGAACCACCATCTATGATTTTTCAAGCCATGCTAGATGCAGATCTATTGATTATGCCAGTTGCTAAATCTATTTCTCATTCTGAAGCAGTTCATAAGGCTCTTGCTAATGGAGCTAGGGCACTTGCTATGTCAGCTTTTGTTGAAGAACAGATGTATATTGGTGGTATAAAAGCAGATTTTGAAAAACAACGAGCTGAATGTTTGCGTTTTGGAAGATACTTTACTGAGGCAGAAGAAATACGGATAACTTCTCCAGGTGGAACAGATTTTTATGCTTCTCTGGCTGGAAGAAATGGTAACTCACATGCGTGTATAGTTGATGAACCTGGTATGTATTCTTCTGTTCCTAATATTGAGGCCAATATATCTCCTGCTGAGCATACTGCATCTGGGGTAGTGGTTATAGATGGTGCAGTTTCTAACTTTGGCATAGGTGTGGTTGATGCACCTATAACCATGAAAATTGAAGCTGGTATGATAAAGAGTATTTCCGGAGGTAAAGATGCTAAGTATTTGGATGATTTACTTAAAAGTCTGGGCAGTGAAGGTGTATTAAATATTGCTCAAATAGCACTTGGTCTAAATCCAGAAATAAAAGATTTTAATGGTACTATGTTAAATGATCATGGTGTTTATGGAAGTAGTCATATAGGTATTGGCACTAGTCATAATTTAGGTGGAGATGTTAAGGCAGATATTCATTATGATGTAATGATTAGTAATCCAACTGTCAAGTTTGATGATAAAGTAGTAATTAATGAGGGTAAAGTAATCGGATAAAGAGAAAAGAAGGTGATGCAAATATTTAAACCAAAGATAGGAATAATTGGTTTTGGTGAGGCAGGTCAAGCTTTATCTGATGGATTAACTACCTCGGGTTATCAAGGCTTGCGAGCATATGATAATCAGATTGATAAATATATTAAGCTGGCTCAGAGTAGTAATGTGGAACTGTACAATAGTAAAGTAGAATTTATCAATGGTTTAGACATTGTTTTTTCTTTAGTGCCTTGTTCTGTTGCACTTTCTGTTGCCCAAGATTTTATACCTTTAATTAAAAATGGAGCATATATTGACCTTACTGCCAGTTCTCCTGCTGATATGGAGCTAGAGGGTGAACTGGCCCAGGAAGAAATGGTAGATTATTTTGATGGGGCAATCATGGGTTCTGTTATTAATTTTAAACATAAGGTGCCTATTTATTTAAGTGGATTAGGTAATAAACAAATATTCAAAAATTTAAAGAACTTAGGTATGAATATAAAATATGTTGGAGAGTTAGCCGGTCAGGCTTCTGCAACCAAATTATGTAGGAGTATATATACTAAAGGTACAGAAGCATTATTATTGGAATTAATGAAAGTAACAGATCATTATCATATCACAGACATTGTACTTGAATCAATTGATAAAACTTGGTATCTTAATGGTTTTATTAGTGAAGTAAATAGATTAATTGAGTCAAATGATAGACATATTAAACGTAAATATGACGAAATAGTTAATGTTGTGAAAATGATGGAAGATCTTGATTTAAATGTTTCAATGACTCAAGCCACAAAAAATGTACTATCTACAAAAATGTTAGTGTAAAATAAGTTTTGGAGATATTGTATAAAAAAATAGAAAGAAGACTCC
>JADQBT010000033.1 GCA_016278485.1 Halanaerobiales bacterium | reverse complement strand
GAATCAGGATGCATTCAACCCTGGATTATAAAAGTCCAGAAAACTATGAAAAAGAAAGAAAAACACCTAAACTATGTGTCTAATTAAATGGGGGAACCTCAGATCGCTTATGGGACGTATTAAACTCGCTTTGCTCAAACAAAATACGTCCTTCTCATTCGCTCAGATAAAAAATACTGCGTGTATTAAATGACTGTCCAATTATTATGCACTCTCGTGTTTTGTAAATATTAATCAATCATAATTTTGCACAATTGTTAAGCATTCCTCTTTATATTAATACTAATATCATTAACCCATTATACTTTTATATCTATATTATTCCCTCGGTGAAGTTCTGCAACTTGCTGGACTGCTTTGGTAGTCTCTTTCATTCCTTCTAGCAATTTACCGACTGTAGCCCCATCCTGGTTCATTGACTTCTGCAAGGTGGACATACTTAAGGCCTGTCTTACACTTGCTATCTGATTTTGCATGGCTGAACTTATATTCATACTTAATCAATCCCCTCTCTATGTTTTACCTCTTTACATTAAGTTGAGGTTCCTTTTCTCCCTTATCTTGTTTACCAGTAATAATCTGTTTCCATGAATCCAGTAGTTCCAACATCATGTTTTCAACAACCTCTACTTTTTCCACATCTTTATTAACATTTGCTTCGATTAGTTGTCTGTACATGAAGTCATAGAGGTTATATAAATTATTGGCTAGTTCTCCACCTTTTTCTCTATCAAGGGTATTCATCAGCTCTCTAATTATATTCTGCGATTTAATAATAAAGTTATTAGCGTCTTGTATATTTTCATCTTTTATGCCCTTTTTAGCTAATCTTAAGAATTTAACACAACCCTGATAGAGCATAATTAGAAGTTTTTCTCTATTTGCTGTCTTGACCTGTACCTGTTTGTATTGCTTATATGCTGTCTGAGTTGACATAACTACCCCTCCTGAAGTCAAACTATACTTTTTTCTATTCAATATTATTATCGTAATTAAATAAAGTATATTAAGCCTTATTAGAGACTTTTAAGGCTATTATATTTGTCTTAACTTAAATAAAGTCCTTATTACTCTTGTTTATATCTAAAATCATTTTGGTTTTGCAGATAATATCTTATTACCTTTGCCCTTTAGTTCTTTATTATCTAATAAGCATATCATATCATTTCTACCCAAGGTTATTATTTAAAGGGTAACTTTACAGATTCCAAAATCTTCGTCACTCTTTTATTGAATTGAATACTTTATCTTTTATAAATTATATATGACCTTTTCCGGCATCTATAATTTAGTAAATCCGCCACATTTTTTTGTTGATCATCAATTTGGTCAGGCTGGTTGAGTTTCTAGACAAAAAATTTCATGTTGGATTAAGACAGACTTATTTTTACTACAGCAGATATTTTTGGGCACCTCTTTAGATCGAATTTTTTATTGATGCAATTATATAGAATAATTCATCTTGACTCAAAGTAACACTACTAGGTAAACAAATACCTTCATCCCACAATTTTTGAGTGTTTTCACCATTAAAACTATTTTCATTATATATAGGCATCTCGTTAATAGGCTTGAAAAATGGTCTAACCATTATTCCTTCACTTCTAAGCTTTTTATATAATTTTTTAGAATTCATTCCAAACTCATTTTTATCCACCAACATAGTAGATAACCAGTAGTTACTATAAGATTCATCTAATTCTCTTGTTACAGTTATTCCAGCAATTGAATTTAAGTTTTCATAATAAAAATCATTTATTTCTCTTTTCTTTTTAATAAATTCATCAACTTGTTCTAACTGTGCTACACCCAGAGCAGCCTGAATATTGGTTAAACGATAGTTATAACCAACTTCATGATGAATAAACTGTACTGCATCATCTTTAGCCTGAGTAGTTAGGTATCTGGCTTTTTCAGCCCACTGATCATTATTAGCTACAAGCATGCCGCCCCCACCAGTAGTAATCAGTTTGTTACCATTAAAAGAAAAACAACCAAAATCTCCAAAAGTACCAGTCATTTGATCCTTATATTTTGCTCCAAGGGATTCAGTAGCATCTTCAATTAAATAAACATCATATTTATCACAGATTTCAGCTATTTCTTTTATTTTAGCTGGCTGACCATAAAGATGGACTACAATTACAGTTTTTGGTTTTTGACCCTTATTTATTAATTCTTTAATCTTTGCTTCAAGTTTTTCTGGATCTATGTTATAAGTATCTAATTCAGAATCGACAAAAACAGGAGTAGCTCCACAATAAGCTATCGGATTAACTGAAGCAATAAATGTTAAAGCTGGTACTAACACTGTATCTCCAGCTTCCACACCTAATATTTTTAAAGCAGTATGAATAGCAGCAGTTCCATTAACTGTAGCTACAGCATTCTCACTACCAATATATTCAGCTAAATCATTTTCAAATTTATCAACATATTTACCTGCTGATGAAACCCAGTTGGTATCAAGACATTCTTTGACATATTCCCATTCATTTCCATTTAAATGAGGTACTGATAAAGGTATCTCTTTCATAAAATCATCCTTAAATTTTCATTAATAATTTAAAACAAATTTCTCGTTATATTCATCATTTGCTTTTTTAAAATCTTCATGCTGCCCTATATCTGCCCAGTATTCTCTGATTGGAAAAGCTCCAACAGATTTATTTTCATCTATTAACTCATTTATTAAGTCAGTCATATCATAAAATTCATTATATGGAATTATATCCAATAATTCTGGTTCTAAAATATAAACACCAGCATTTACAAAAACACTGTGACTTGGCTTTTCTACTAAATTATAAACTTCCTGATTGTCTATATTAATTACTCCATAAGGAATCTGATAACTATATTCTCTAGAACCAATTGTCATTACATAACCATCTTCATTATGATATTTCATCATAGTATCAAAATTTAATCTGGTTAATAAATCACCATTCATTACAAAAAATGCCTTATCTAATTTTTTTCTGATTAAACTTAAAGCCCCAGCTGTGCCCAATCTTTTTTCCTCACTAACATAATCTATATTAATATCTAATTGAGAACCGTCACCAAAGTAACTTTTGATCTGCATTTCTTTATAATTTGTACATAAGATAAAATTAACAAAACCATATGATTTAAATTGTTCTATTATTGTTTCCAGAATAGGCTTATCTCCTATTTCTAATAAAGGTTTTGGTGTCTTATCAGTCAGTGGTCGCAATCTGGTTCCAAGTCCACCAACCATTAAAACCACGGTGTTTTCTTTTTTATTTTCTTTAATTATTTCATTTAATAAAGCAAGGTCCTTAACCCTTCCCTTCTCATCTAAAAGAGGTATTTGATGAAAACCTTTTTGTTTGAATTTAGCTAAGATTTCTTCTTTAGGAGTATTAAAATGTAAAAAATAAAAGTTTTTATTCATTATCTCTGTTACTGATTTTTCCAGATTAAGCCCTTTAATGATCCCTCTTCTAATATCTCCATCTGTAATTGTTCCTAAAAGCTTTTTATCTTCATCTACTACCAAAACTATCTGCTTTGCGGTTTTATCTATTACTTCAAGAGCTTTTCTTATATTTGTGTCTGGTGAAATTAATAACTCATTTATGTTTTTATTCATCTAATTCACCTCTTTTGCGTATAATACGTCCAGGATTGCCAACAACAACAGAGTTATCTGGAACATCTTTTATTACTACTGCTCCAGCTCCAATAAGGCAATTCTTACCTATTTTTATTTCTTCTATAACCCTAGCTCCCAGGCCTATATGAGATAAATCACCGATCTCAACATTACCTGCCAATAAACTTCCGGGGGCTATATGAGTATGGTTTCCAATCTGCGATTCATGTTCAATTATCGCACCGGTATTGATTATATTATTTTTTCCAATAATAACTCCTGGATTTATTATTACTCCTGGTGATATTAAATTACCTGTTTTTAAATTTACATCTTCTGCAATTTTACTACTTTTATCTATTATGTTTAAACTCTGATAACCTAAACTAATTACTTTTTCAAACAATTTTTTTCGTAGAGAATTATCTCCTGTACTACCTACTGTTATAAAGACATGAGTGGCTTTGTTTTCTTTTATTAATTCTGCAAGCACCTCATCAGTTCCAAGTATAGGAAAGTCTTTATATAGATGATCATTCGAATTATCTGCATCAGTAAATCCTATTATTTCAATTTCTTGATACTGCTTTAAAATTTCCAGTACAACTGAAGCATGTCCTCCTGGACCTAGTAATACTAATTTTTTCAATTTTTATCACCTATCAATATATTTCTTTTAAAATCATAAATGCTTCTGCATATTCTACTCCAGCAGTAGCTCCCCGAAAAGTTGCTAGTGCCTCTATATTCTTCTTGCTTCTTGGAAAAGGATGTTCTCCCATTTCTGAACTATATACATTCATTATTTCAATCTTTTCTTCCATAAAATCACTTATATCTGAAAAACAATTTGGCTGAAATATATTAGAGACCAGAGGTGATGCAAACTCAGTTTCTGAAACTGTTTCATATGCCAGTACTTTTCTTATAAAAGGATATCTAAATGATTTAGTACAACTAAGTACTGAATCAAATACAACTTTATGATCAGTATGAATATCGTTTCTAAAAGGCAAATATATAATTTCTGGTTTCACTTGTTTAAAAACATTAGCAATATCACCAATTAAATTTTTAATAGGTATATTGTCTAAACTAGCAGGAGAATACTCTAATTGGAAAACCTGATCTATTTGATATTTTTCACTAACTAAATCTATTTCATCTTCTCTTTTTTTTATAAATTCTTTTGAATAATCTTCATTAGATGGTTTAGTAACTATAATCCAATATATATTATTATTTTTATGTTTTAATAAAGTTCCACCACAACCTAAGGTTTCATCATCTGGATGTGGAGAAATCACTATTACATTACTCATCACTATCACCAATTCCATTATTTATATTAATTTCAAGAGGATCCTCTACTTTATATAATAATTTTTTGAAATCATTATGTTTTAAAACATTATAAGCTTTTTGAGCACTATTTCCATCACCAAAGGGATTTTTTATGTCTTTTATTATATTTTTAAAGGTATCTTTTGATATCTTTTTAATAGCTTTATTAATCGATTCTTTATCCGATTCACAAAAGACAACATTTTGAGCTGCAGTTCTCCCTTTTTGTCTTAAACCTACATTAATCACAGGTATTGGAACTGTAGCAGCTTCTAAAATTCCTGAAGATGAATTACCAATTAAAAAATTAGCCCTTTTATATAATGATAAAAATTTATCTCTATTCAAATTTTTATAAAATCTGAAATTAGTTTTGTTTTCAAAATTTTTGATTACATTTATTATATCCTTATTACCAGGATCTGTATTTGGATAACTAACAAATGCATTAATATTATTATCTTCTAAAACCTGTAATATATTTTTAAAATATTCAGAAGCATTAGTTTGCTCTGTAGAAACTGGATGAAAAATAACTAAAGCATAATTTTCAAAACCAGATTTGATATTAAATTGTTGTCTTATTTGATCTTTACTAACTTCTTGATGCTGATGAAATTTATCTAAAGAAATACTGCCAATTACATGAATTCTCTTATCAGATTCGCCGATCTTTAATAATCTTCTTTTATGCTCTTCTGTAGAAACCATATGCACTGTAGATAATTTAGAAGTAGCATGTCTAATAGGATTATCAATATGCAAATCTTGCACATGATCTCCCCCATAAAAATGAACAGTAGGTATTTCTAAATACCCGCCCAATAAAGCTCCCATGATTACATCTTCTCTATCTCCTGCATATATGATTAAATCCGGATTATATTGAGCTACTATATCAATAGAATTCTGTAATAATATACTGGCAGTTTTTAATCGTGATTGCTTGCTATCTGAATCTATTAAAGTCTCTATTTTACACAAAATATCAAAACCGTCATTTTGAATAGATTTAATACTAGATCCATATGTGGTAGATAAATGTGCTCCGGAAACCAATAATTTTAAATCAATATTTCTATCAGAATTTAATTTCTTATATAATGGAGATAACAAATCATAATCAGATCTAATTGTTGTTAATGCAAGAATTTTTTTCATTTATATCGCCTACCAATTTAAAAATGTAATTTAAGTTTTTCAAATCAACTTCTTTTACAGAATCATCAATATCTATATTTGAGTATTCTCCGGCTTTTAATCTAATAAATTTAATATCTAATTTTTTGCATGGAGGATAATCAAGATTAGGATTATCTCCAATATAAATCATATTTTCAGACTTAATATTATAATCTTCCATACATTTTATAAACATTTTTGTTGAGGGTTTATAAAATTCATCTCCAAACTCACCTGAAATATATATCGAATTAAAATACTTTCGAATTTTCAATTTATCAATTTTATATTTCTGAGTGTTAACATGTCCATCAGTAATTAATATCAACTTATACTCTTTATTAAACTGATATAATAAATCAACAATACCCTCATAAAGTTTTAAATCTGCATTTCTATTATTATGATAAATATTTAAAATCCTATTAATATCTTTATTAAAATTTTTTAAATTAAAATATTTATAACTCTCTTTAAAAATTTTATTATATGAGCTTCCTTTTTCTTTCCATCTTTGAAAAATCCACTTATAATAATTTTCTTTATTTAAAGAGTGCTTGTTTGCAACAAATTTAGCTATGTCATTATAAGCACTTTTAATATATTGTTTATGATTATATAGCGTATTATCTAAATCAAAGGCAATTATTTTTATCATTTTAATAAATCATTCTCCAGTACAATCACGTCTTCATAATATCGGAACATATAATTATTAAATATAATATCCTTTTGTGTATATTCTTTACCATCTGATAAAAGACTAATAACTTTAAACCAATTGTCAGAAGAAGCAAAAGATAGAGATGAACCACCTGCTAATCTTGGATTGATTTCAATAAATCGAACTTTACCCTCTTTCTTAAAACACTGGATATTTATTGGCCCAACCGGTTTCAATTTTTTAACTATTTTTTTAGTATATTGAATAATTTTTTTATCATAAATTGTTTTTCCCTTAACTGATACACCTGACTCAACATTTAATCTCAATCTTGGAATTATATATATAGGATTAGAATTAAAATCACATAAAACATCTATGGTATATTCTTCACCATCAATCAATTCTTGAGAAACATATCCATTCATGTTAAATTGTTCATCTAATTCAGCTTTCAAATATATTCCTTTACTTCCGCGACCATTTCTTGGCTTGAAAAGATCATGTTTTTTCTCTAAAGAAGTTTCTGGAGTTGGAATATTATGTTTTTTGAAAAATAAATATGTTTCCCATTTATCTGTACAAATATTTATTGCTGGCTCATCAGAAATAATAACATTTGTATTATATTTGTTTTTAAAATACTCTCTTTTTTCGCTCCAGCTTAATAAACCTTCATTGATTGTTGGGAAAACAATATCTATGTTTTCTTTTTCTATTATTTTTTCAATAACTGAAAAAGACTCTTCATTATTATATTTAGGAACAATATAAGGATTTATATTTTTATACAGACCAAATGATTTATTGTTAATATCAATACCTACTATATCCCAATTTAACTTTTCCATATATTTTATTCTAGGTCCAAATACTGGACTACCAATTCCTTCTACAAGTACTTTCATTAAATCATCCTTTTAAATATTAGTTATTCCTAAAAAATTATATTTTTTCAGCAATTATATGATATCTATGACTGCTAAATTCACTTATTAAATTAGTTCTTTTAACTAATATCTTTTCTTTGATTTCAAATAAGCCATTCAACAAATTGTCTATTCCTTCATCATTATAATAATATTGTACTGTTCCCTTTTCATGGCTTGTTTTAACTATTTTCTTTTTGGCTTCTTTCTTCTCATTAGTAATTAAATCAAAATAAAATAAACCATTGCTTTTTAGTACCCTATTAGCTTCAGAAATAGTTTTTTTAGCTATATCAAGGTCCATACTATCTATAACACCATGAGAAATAATAAAATCAAACATGTTTTTATTATATGGCAAATCTGTACTCGTACCTACAACCAAATTTTCGTTTAAATATTCTCTCCCTTTTGATTTAAACCATTTTTGGGCAAATTCAATTGCTTCATTAGATAAATCTATTCCATGTGATTCAATATCAAAATCATCTAAAAATAATACATGTCTACCAATTCCACATCCAAGAACTAATGCTTTATCTACTTTTTGCTTCTCAATAAAACTATTTATACCTTGTTTTTGCTTTATATATTTTGACACAAATCTTATAACCTCTTCATGAGGATAAAAAACAAAATTTTCTTTGCGATTGTATGACTCGTTCCATTCTTTTTCTTTTAAGTCCATATTTAATCCTCCAATTTTAAATTATTCCACTTCAAAATATCATTAATTTTTGTGTCTCTCAGTAGAACACTACCAACGATTTCATCAATAAACTTCGGTGGTATACCTGTTCCAGGACGTTTTATATCTATATCCTCTTTAGAGATTTTATCTCCCTTTTTTAAATTTCTTGCGGCAGTCAAACTTTTACGTGATACTTTTCTGTTATTTCTTTCAGAATCCTGAGGTTTTTTTATCCCATTACCCAAAGCACTTTCTACATATCTTATATTACTAACCATTTCTTTCAATTCTTTGGAACTTAATGAAGCTTTATGATCAGGACCTTCCATTGTTTTATCCAGAGTAAAATGTTTTTCAATAACTTTTGCTCCCATAGCCACAGCAGCAATTGGAACTTCAATACCTGAGGTATGGTCTGAATAACCAACTGGTAATTTAAAAGCCTCTTTTAATGTGTTCATAGCTTTTAAATTAACATCTTCGTACGCTGCTGGATAATTACTGATACAGTGTAATAAAATAATATTCTCATTTCCACAACCTTTAATATAATTTACCGCCTCTTCGACTTCTCCAAGATTAGACATACCAGTTGAAACAATCATAGGTTTTTGTTTTTTAGCTATATATTGTAATAAAGGAATATTGGTTAAATCTCCTGAACCAATTTTATATAACTCTACTCCTAATTTTTCTAATAAGTCAACACTTTCAAAATCAAACGGAGTAGACATAAATAGAATATTATTTTCTTGACAATAATATTCTAAAATTTTATGTTCTTCATATGTTAATTCTAATTTTTTTAACATATCATATTGACTTTCGTTACGATCAGTAGTTTCATTCTGATAATCAGCCTTTGGAGCATTTTTAGTTACTAATCTATCTGTGCTAAAAGTTTGGAATTTAACTGCATCAGCTTCAGCATGAACTGCTGCATCAATTAGTTTTTTAGCTATTTCTAGGCTACCATTATGATTAACTCCGGCTTCTGCTATTATAAAAGTTTTGTTTTTAATTATATTTTTTACAGAGTTTATCATTATTTATCCTCCATTAAAATCTCAGCCAATTTCCAATCTAAATTATTATCAATATCAATAGATTTTTCTTGATCCATAATAAACGGATAAATCTTATCAGTGTAAAAACTTTTATATTTTAAAAAATTATTATATGTACTTAAATAAATTGCCCCATTTAGTTGATAAACTTCTGGTAATTTTTGACGGCGATCAAAATCATCAAAACTTTCCATCAAAGGCTTTAATTTATCATTTTCTATTTTCTGCATCCAAAATGGATTTTCAAAAGCTTTACAAACACTAATTAAAGATTCATAACTCTTTTCTGATTCCAAAAAAGTTTTGATTGCTTTATCAACTTCTTTATAATCCCTTAAAGGTGACGTGGTCTGTAGATTCATTAAATAATCAGGCGAATAATCTTCTTGATTTTCTAAAAACCCCAAAGCGTGAAGAATTGCATCATTACTAGAAGCTTCATCTGTTGCTAGTTCCTCTGGTCTAAGAAAAGGAACTTCAGCACCATAATCAAGTGCAACATCTGCAATATCCTGATCATCAGTTGATACAACAATCTTATTTATATATTTCGATTTTTGTGCAGTTTCAATTGTATATCCAATTAAAGGTTTGCCGTTTAAAGATTTAATATTTTTCCTAGGTATACCTTTAGAGCCACCCCTGGCTAAAATTAAAGCTAAAACTTCTTTTTCAGGCATCTTATCACAACCTAAACATTATATATTTCTGGTTTATAAAATTCCAGATTATTTTCAAACCAGGAGATAGTTTCTTTTAATCCTGCTTCTAAATTATATTGAGATTCCCAATTAGTAATTCTTTTTATTTTTGAATTATCTCCGTAAAGTCTATCAACTTCACTTTTATCTGGTCGAACTCTTTCTTTATCTTTTACGATCTTTACTTCTTTGCCAATTAATTTGATAATAGTATCAACAGTCTCCTGCATTGAAACTTCTGTATTAGAGCAAATGTTAGTTATTTCTCCTATTGCTTTTTCATTCTCTGCTAAAGCAATAAAACCATTAACAGTATCTTTAACATAATTAAAATCTCTAGTTGGTGATAAATTACCCAATTTTATTTTTTCTTGATCATTTAAAATTTGAGTTATAATCGTTGGTATAATAGCCCGTGCAGACTGCCTGGGACCATAAGTATTAAAAGGCCTTGCAATCGCTACAGGGAGATCAAAACTCCTATGGTAACTAATTGCTAGTTGATCAGCTGATATTTTAGATGCAGAATAAGGAGATTGGCCTACCATAGGATGGCTTTCATTTATTGGGACATATTGAGCAGTCCCATACGTTTCACTTGTTGATGTTATAATTATTTTACTTATATCATGCTGCCTAGCAGACTGTAAAACATTATATGTCCCTTCAAGATTTGTTTTAATATATGCTAGAGGGGATTTATATGAATATGGGATACCAATTAATGCTGCTAAATGGAACACTACATCTACATTTTTTACTGCATCGTAAACAACATCATAATCTCTAATATCTCCAGTATATATTTCAATTTCATCTTTTACTTCAGAATTCTCCAGCCAGCCCCAGTCATTCTGAAAATTATATTTAACAAAGGCTTTAACATCACATCCTATATCAACTAATCTTTCAGTAAGATGTGAACCAATGAAGCCAGATGAACCTGTTACTAATACTTTTTTATCTTCTAATTTCATAAATATCCCTCAACTCTTGTTTGCTTTGTAATTTTATTTCTAGAAATTAAACCTTATTATGTTCTAAGGTTATTTTATTATTAAACTCTATAAAATCATCAATATATTCAACAATTTCATATTCCAGCATGTCAGCGACCAATACTATATCATCTTTTTTTTGAGCTACCATTATTTCAGTTAATGTTTTATTTAACTCCTTTAACATTTCCTCAACCTTATTATCTATATCTTTTTTTGCTAATAATGAAACGATCTTTGAAATAACTCCTGAATACCATACAATACCTTCTATTATCTGTTGATATTTGCTGTTTGCTTTCCCAATTTCGTTTTCTCTAAATAAATTTGCTGTGTTTATTACACCTTTTTTTAGTGTTGGAAGATATTCATCAATTTGATCTAATGTCTCTTTTATTAAGATTTCTGTCTTTTTTGTTACAAAGTTAATTGATTTAATATCTTCTTTATCTATTAAAGTCTCTTTAAGATATCTTTCATTAACTTCTACTTCATTAACTAAAATTGTTTTTAAAATTTTATCATCCAATTTGTCTTTAATTGTATCTAATAATTCTGGGAGAGATAATGATTTATACCTATTATCCAATTTTTTGTCGTCTAGAAAAATTTTCAAGCTAACCCCTCCCTCTTCATATGAGAATCAACATCTATATTCTCATTATTATATTCACTATATACTTTCATCATTAACTCTCTGCCTTTCTCTAATTCCTTAAGATAGTTTACACGATAAGAACGGTAGTATTTCATCTTTTCCTCAAATCCCTGTTTTTTATCTATATAATAACTCCCTTTAACTTCCTCATATTTCATTGACTCTATAATTAAAATTCGTTCTACAAAATAATTGATATAAGAGTTATTCTTTAATTTATTTTCATAAGATAAAAGCTCTTTTTCTATCTCATCGCGCTCTCTATCTGAAATATTTTCTTTATATTTAAGCTTCTTTTCTACAGACTTTAAAAATGTTAATTGTTCTTTGCTTATAGAAATAGCATTATTCAACTGATCTAAAGTATCTTCAATCTGTCTATTAAATTCTGAAAATGTTCTATTCCAATTGGGTTTTTCTGATAAATATACCTTTTCTAATTTTTCTTTAACATTAACCTCACCCAAATTAGTAGCATATATCCCAATTGCTTCTTTCAACGTCATTATCTGAGTATGATTTATCCTAGCACCACCCTCAGTAGCATCAATATAGATTCTATCAGGGTGTTTCGAAAAATAATTGTTAAAATAACTAAGCATTGATAAAAAAGATTTACTAGTTAAGACTGTATTTCCGTTTACACCTTCAACTTCTATCATCTTATTATTCTCTGCTTTCTGACCTTCATAGGTAGTTCCACTAGCATGTGTTCTACCTTCCGCATAAGCTAAGTCCTGACCTACTAAAACTATTGGATCTGCACCAAGTTTATAAGCTAAGTCAACCATACTGTGAGCAACAGATCCTCCAGTTTTAACTGGAGTATATTCACCTTTAAGTTTCTCAACCCAAGCACTAAAATTTCTTTTCATAGTAAAAAAGACTTGCTTATCATTCCAATTAGATTGAATTTTATAATGATTTCCAAGCTCAGCAAATAAATATGTATCTGGTATTTCAGTTATATCCTTAAAATGCTTATAATTGGCTTCATCTCCATCCATAGACACTACAATATCAGGATTAATATTATGTTTTAACAAAGCCTTTAAGGCAGTACCAACACAGATTATTAATGCTTTACCTTCAGCATTTTTAATTTCTTCAATGTTTTTATCTAGTGAAGGACCGGCAGAGACACAGATAGCAGGTATCCCTTCAAACATTCCAAAAAAAACATCAGCCTTGGGACTTTTAAAAATATAAGATAGATTTATAATAATATTATTTCTCCATTTTCTGGCCTGCTTTATATCTGTTGCCAGTGAAATTTTTTTATAATTTATTGCTTCTTTTATCTCTTTATATATCTTATCATATTCTTCATCAAACAACTTCATAGATGGAGTTTGTTCTAAAAAGGCTAACTCTTTCGCTAAAGAGAGGGATATATTACGATTTATAACATCAAATATTTCAAGATTTCCATTAATTATAAAGACAAGCCTCTTATTTTTTAATAAAGTACTGAGATCAATAAAATTTAATGCAGTATAGAAGATTGAAATATATGGCTCAATAATAATTATCTTATCAAATTGATTTCTGGATGCTATTTCATTTAAATGATAAGCAAGTCCAAAACCTAGAGCTATTACTTGCTTTTCCTTTTTTACTTTAAAATTTTTTATAAGTCCATTTGCTTCTCTTACAGGATCATACTTACTATGAAAATAGATATCACTCTCTTCATTTTCAACCCTCATCGTATAGTTATCTTTTTTAGTTGGTTCAATATATATTTTTATATTATTTTCTTTATCAGTAACCTCAGCAATAATATCATTTTTATTAGAAAACTTATTTATGTCTATTATATCACTAGTTTCATATTTTTTAAGTTGTTTATATATATATTTATAATTACTTTTTATAATACGCATATTTTTCCGGTAGTAATCCATATTAAGACTCCTTATACTTACTTGAATTTCTATCCCTTTTTATCGATAAATTTGGCTTCATATTATACTATTTTACTGATACCCTTTTCCGTTCATGCTCTACCCCTTAACTCTAACTTTAGTTTCATTTTCCTCTTCTCGCTTACCACCATTAACAAGCTGTTGCCATGAATCAAGTAGCTCTAGCATTAGTTCTTCTACTATTTCTATTGGAGCAAGATTTTTTTTAATATTCGCTTCTATTAATTGTCTGTTCATGTAATCATAAAGGCTATATAAATTATCCGCAATCTCTCCACCTTTTTCACGGTTAAGAGTACTCATTAACTCTATGATAATCTTCTGTGATTTAATAATATTATTGTTAGCCATCTCTATATTATTATCTTGAACACCTCTTTTAGCCAATCTTAAAAACTTAATACATCCCTGATAAAGCATAATTAAGAGTTTACTTCGATTTGCCGTTTTAACCTGTACCTCTTTATACTGTTGATAAGCTGTTGTTTGATTTGACATTTTACTATTCCCTCCAATTATACCCATATGGTTAGTAGCCACAACCCACTCATTTACTACATTACTTTATTATATAGAATATTCGCACCTTTATTGAGTGGGCTTTCTACTAGACACTTTTAGCTCAGCGAACTACTTGTATTTCCACCACTTAAGCTCTGTAGTTGACTCATCATCCAGTTTTGCTGTTGTTGCATTTTAGATATGGCCTTTTCCATAGCTGTAAATTGGGCTGTATATCTCTTCCTAACCATCTCTACCCTACGCTCAACATCTTCTATATCTTCATTAAGACCTTCAATTCGATCATCATAGAAATCCAATCTTCGTGGTATTAGACCAGTATTTAATTGTAGAAGTTGATCTACATAACTATCGATTCTTGTTGCCATACCATCATAACCCTCTACATCGGATTCTGCTTTAAAAAGGTTTTTGACATCATCAGGAGCAACATCTAATGCTTCTTTTAACACATTACTATCCAGACTCATTACTCCATGACGGTCGATACTAATTCCTACTGAAGAAAGCGTAGTATAATCACTATTACTGTTTACTTTATTTGTTACTAGTTCCCTCAATCGCATTTCAAGACGCATAATTGTACCATCACCCTGGAGGATTGAAGCTGTTTTAGTATCTGAGTCATAGCTTGTTTTTTTATCAATAAAACTCATTAAACTATTATACTGATCCACAAAACTCTGCACAGTAGATACTGTTTTATCTTTATCTTTACTGACAGATATAGTGGCTGTGCTATCAATAGCAGTGTTAGAATTAATATTAAAAGTTACTCCTTCTACTACATCAGAAAAGCTATTTGTAGAACTTGTGATATCTGTTATTCCATTAACCTCTATTATAGCATCACTAGCAACCTGATATTGATTTGCATATGCCCTATTGCCAAAAGATAAATCTTTTAAAAGCTTGTTATCGCTACCTGTATTCGATATTATTACTGATGAATCAATGACACTACTATTTACCTGTAATGAAAAATATCCATTACCCTCATCAACAACTGTTGCAGACATATTCGCAATTCCATCAATCTGAGATTTAATATCATTTAAGGTTGCTGTTTCACCAACGGTTATTTCTCCTGTTGAGGAAACTGTTCCATCACTTTCCATTAAGTCTATCTGAAAACTACCACTAAAGCCTAATGCTGTATTAGCATTAGTTACTTTAAGATTATTAGATTGAATGGTTTTATCATTATCACCTGCTGTAATAACTCCTAAGTTTTCCAATAAACTATTAGCATCGATTAGACCTATTTCATTATCTATACCTGTTTCTTTACTTTCTAGTACTAAATGATTATCAACATTGCTTGCTTTAACTCCGGTATCACTATTGTTAATCTTAGTTACGAGATCATTTAATGTATCTGTATTGGAAACTAATATAACTTCACCATTAACCATAATTTCACTTTCAGCTGGTAAACTACCTAATCCAGTTAAAGTATTTAAAGCAACACTATCGTCTGACATTTTTGTTCCTAATATTCGCTGTGCTTTAGCCGTCTGCTTTACTACAATATCATAACTACCTTCTATTGCCGAATTACTGGCTGTAGCTGTTGCAATTTCAGAATCACTAGTACTGGTCGTACGAGAAGTATAAGTTGATGACAATTTAAGATCTGAGATTTTACTTTCCAAATTATCTAATCTAGTATTAATATCTCGCCAGGCACCCTTTGTTTGTTCAAGTTCTGATATCTCATTCTGATAATTATAAATTGGTCTCCGTTCTAAGGCTACCAACTGGTCTATAATAGAAGCTGTATCCATTCCTGTTGCGAGTCCACCTAGACTAAGATTACTCATCTATAACACCTACTTTCATTAAACCTTTTCATCTATTAATACTCCCACCATTTCATGTATTCTAGCTGATAGATCAAGAATTTCTTCTGGCGGAAGTTCTTTAATTACTTCTTGTGTTTTAATATCTATTACCTGAACCATAAGTGTATCTGTTTTATCATGCATTTTAAAAGATAACCCTTCTTTTACTTTATCTACTATTTCATTTATATCTTCAACTGATTTTTTGACTTTCTCTTCAAGCTTTTTTCGGTTATATTTCTTATTATCTTGAAGAGAGTCAGGCTGGCCTTGTGTGTTGATTTGATTATTATCTCTTCTCAATGCTTGCTTGCTGTTATTTTCTAAAACCTGTTGACTTGTAACAGATCCAACACTTTCTGTTCTCATATTAGCCTACACCCTTTCTAATTTAAACAAGCCGACCGGTATAAGCCGGCCGGCTTGTTTGTAAACTATATTTACTCTCTTAGATAATTAACCGAGTAACTGAAGTACGCCCTGTGGCAACTGATTAGCCTGTGCCAACATTGCTGTACCAGCTTGACTAAGAATTTGATTCTTAGTGAAAGCCATCATTTCCTGAGCCATATCAACATCACTAATTCTTGATTCAGCAGCTGTTAAATTCTCTTGGGAAGTATTTAGATTATTTATTGTATGATCTAATCTGTTTTGATAAGCACCAAGTTTAGAACGTTCAGATGAGACTCTAGCTATAGCATTATCAATAGTAGTTATAGCATCATCAGCATCTGCCTGGTCCATAACACTAATTCCCTGGCCTTTTTCTAATACATTAATTGATATTTGCCCAGCATCAGTAACTGTTGAGCCAGAAGCAGTATCGGTATCTGAAATAGCAACAGTTATACTACCACTTGTAGTATCATCAGCAGTATAAGCAACATTGGTTATACCAGTAAATGCCACAGAAGTTCCACCGTCACCTAGAGTACCACTTGCAATAACAGTACCATCAGAAGCTTTTAATTCAGCAGCTCCAGCAGCAGTTACAGATACACTATATGAGCCACCTTGTAAATTCGTTGTTGAGTTACCACTAGTTGCCATATTAGTTGAACCAGCATCAAATGTAGTGACCGCACTATCTGCTGTAACACTTAAGGATTCAGCTCGCATATCATTAACTTCTAATGCTATATTCTGACCTTCATTAGAACCAATTTGAAATTTAGCATCAGTTAAACTGCCATCCAATAATGTCTGTGTATTAAATTCAGTATTGTTTCCAATTCTTGTTAGCTCTTCAGTTAATTGATTTACCTCTTTTTGTATTTCAAATCTATCAGCATTAGTATTTGTATCATTAGCTGACTGTACTGCTAGCTCTCTCATTCTCTGTAAAATAGAATGGGATTCTTTTAAAGCACCCTCAGCAGTCTGAATCATAGAAATACCATCCTGAGCGTTTCTTTGTGCCTGTGATAAACCATTAATCTGTGCTTTCATCTTTTCACTGATTGCTAGACCTGCAGCATCATCAGCAGCACCATTAATTCTTTTACCTGAAGACAACCTTGATAAAGATTTGCTTAAATTATTCTGTGTGTTTTTTAGCTGATTGTATGAATTCAACGCAGCTATGTTAGTATTAATTCTCATTATAAATTCCTCCTTGAATTTGTTTTGTTTTTAATATTAACCAGCATCCTTGCCAGTCATATCTCCTGATTACCTACTTTCTACAAGCAACAAGTCGGCCGCCCTGTTGTCTGCATCGAAGTTTTAGTAACCATTACTACCTTGAAACTTTCAAAGCAGTAATCATTACTAATTTTTCTTACACTTTATTTATCGTAACAACTAGTTAATTAATTAAGTTATTTTTGCCATATTTTAAGTTCTAATGGAATGACAAATAGCTTTATACTACTTTAACTTGCTTAAATCAGCTCTTTACTCTGTTTTTCTACATATTTCATCATTATCAACTAATCAATGGTCAAACCTTTTAATTTAGATAAATCTTTTCTTTTTCCAGTTGCCTCTCTATTCTCTTCCTCAATCTTTCTATAGAGTTCTTCTCGATAAATTTCTATATCTTGGGGCGCATCTATGCCTATCTGGACCTGATTACCTTCTATAGCTAGAACTGTTACCTTTATCTTATCATCAATAATTATCTTTTCATCTTTTTTCCTGGACAGGACCAACATTATGGGGCCACCTTCTTTTCTGCAAACACCTTATGTTTAACTGGAAAGTTATCATCACCAACGATAACCTGTTTAGCTAATTTATCTTCCAAATTAATCACAACAGGGGCAGCCAGGTTAATAGTCATATCTTGAATATCATCTTGCATGGTGGCAATTGTCAGAACAAGCAGTTCTGTCTCTTTATCTAGTTTCAATAATTTTTCTGCTTTTTCATTAATTTCAAACTCATAATCTTTCACTACCTTACCTGCCTCTAAAGTAATAAAGGCTAAATCAGCTTCATTAGTAGACTGCATGATAATAAAGGGAGATTTTTCATCCAAAGGAAGTAAGACAAATTGTTTTTCATCTAAAAACCCAGGTAACCCATCTGGAAAGGTAATCATATCTTCTTTCTCAACTTCTAACTTACCAAAATCTCTTGTCTCTAACTCCATAATACACCTCTTTTTTTAAACACTGATATTAATTGAATTTCTCTGTCTTAAATAACTTTTTACAGATCCATATTGCATCTTTATCTCAGGTTTATTTACTTCGTTATCTAGCCTTGTCTGAAGATAAACCTTACCTGGTTTATATTTTATACTAACATCTCCGGCCTTATAACTCACTTTAGGGCCACGCTTAAACTTAATATTTATTTCGCGCTTATTTTTTTGCAAATCCTGTTTTACAATATCTACCACGTCAAACTTTTTAAACTGGGTATATTGATCACCATTTTGCGCATAATTTCTGGTTGCTTGCAGAGCTGCCTGCTCGCCTTTAGCTACCACATCTTTAGCAAAATCTTTATAATTCCTGTAACCAAGGTCATATTCAGCGGGATAATTATCCACTTCTAATTTATCTTTTTTTTGATTGATCTTTAAATTTGCTTTTTCTTTTCTCAACTTAAAAATATTTATTTTCTTTTTGATTGATATCTGTGGTTCTTTAACATTCAAACCTAACTTGCTAAATTGCTGTTCAATTTTTATCTGTGGTGAGATCATTTTTCCACCTGCTTTATCTTAAGAAATCCATTAAACTTGGTTGAATGATCCTGGCACCTGAAGCAAGTGATGCCTGGTAGACATTTTCCTTCATCTTTAAGTTCATAATAGTCTCTGCAATATCAATATCTTCATTCTTTGATTTTAATTTCTGTATACTTAAATTATCATCTTCAAGTCTAGATTCAGTCAGATCAAGTCGGTTAATCTTAGCGCCAAGTTCAGCTCTATATGCTAAAGTATTATTAATTACACCATCAAGATTGGCTAAATCTGTATTTGAAATAGCTTCTTGATCATAATTTTCCATATTATCAATTAACTTATTTAAATCTTCAATTGCACCCTTAAATGCATATTGACCATTAATATTAATATCCATTTCAATGCTGGGATTAATTCCGCGAGAAATCTTATTAAAATCTCCTTGATAGCTTACTTTATCCCCTAAGGCCTGTGTATCATCAAAAACTATTGGCTTTTTGTTAGTTGCCTGACCAGAGAATATATAGTTATCTCCTAATTTAGAATTAGCAATACTCACCAACTCATTGCGTAACTCTTTTACAACTAAAGCAATTTTATCTACATCCTCTTCATTATTAGTACTATTTGCTGCCTGTAAAGCAAGCTCTCTGGTGGTCTGTAAGACATCATTCATATCAGCTAAAGCATTCTCACTAAAAGAAATCCAGTTTCTGGCCTGTTCAATATTGCGTTGATATTGATTGTTATCTTCTAGCATAGAACTAAATTGCATACTATTGGTAACCTTGATGGGAGCATCAGAAGGACGTTGAAACTGTTTACCAGAAGCAAGTTGTTGATTTAGCTTGTCCAGATCAGACATATTTCCCTGTATGTTACGCATCATGTTACCGACCATTACATTATTTGTAATCCTCATCTTTTCACTCCTATCTCACTACCCCAAGCAGTGTTCTTATTAATTCATCTGTAGTCGTAATTATTTTAGATGCTGCAGTATAGGCATGTTGATATTTGATCATATTTGCCATCTCTTCATCCAGAGATACACCCGATACAGCCTCCTGTTGTCTACCTAATTGGTTGAGTAAGGCTGATTGATTATTGATCATTTGGTTTGAGCGTTGTCCATCTACACCGAGTGTAGAAATGAGCTGCTCATATTTTTCCGTCAGACTGGAATCACCAATTATTTTATTTATTCTAATCGTTTCAGCTAAGGCAAGAGCATTTGTTCCATTACCTTTACTACCCTGTAAACTAATATTAGCTTCACCGACATTATCAAGTCTTACTTTGAACTCTGCCTGAAAAGCTGGATTATAAGCTGGATCAGTAGTATCAAAACCAGCTGCAGCTAAACTGCTTAAATTAATCTCAGTTCCTTCCGGTATATCAACAGCTGTATATTTAGCGGTTATTTGATTTGGATCACCAACTGCATATTCTGTAATTGTATAATCATATAGACCGTCACTATTATCATCAGTAATTTCAACTTTATAATTATTATCTGTGGCACTAGTGACATCTCCAACCCAAGCCACCTTCGGATCATCACTATAATTACCAGCTGCAATCTTATCAGTACCAGTCTGTTCATTCTTAATTGCATTAGTCAAATCTATCCCTAAAGCAGCATGATCTGTATTAGATTGATAGGTAAAAAACTCAGCGCCACGATTACCATTGGCATCATAGCCATTCTGATGCACTTTATTAAATTCATCCACAAATGCTTTTGCCATCTCATCTAGTTGATTGATATAATGATCAATTTCTTCATTCCGAATTGCTATTGAACCCGCTAATTCTCCTCTTCCCTGTAATGCCTCTATATTATCATCCGAAAATATAGGAGAACCACTTCTGGCAAAGACAACCTTTTGTTCCAAACGATCATAAGGATCTCCACCGGCAGGCACATGGTTATCAACTAACTCCAATTCATAAACATTAGATTTACTGACAAAACTAACACCATTGATTGAAACCTGCATATTACCCATATTATCTTTATTCTGACTAACATTGATCAATTGACTTAAATCACTAAATAGTTTATCTCTTTTATCAAGCAGATCGTTTGGTTGTTGGCCAGATGCCTCTACCCCAATAATCTGTTGGTTTAAATCAGCAATTCTGGCCCCAATTGAATTAATCTCAGTCACCATTGATCCAACATCCTGATTTAAAGACTCCTTATAATTAAATAGTTGTCCACCAATAGTATGGAAACTATCAATTAAAACATTAGCCCTCTGCTTAACTGTAGATCTTGTCGCTGGATCAGTTGGACTATTGCTTAAATCTTGCAAAGACTGCCAGAAACTACTTAAGGCAGAATTAAGACTAGCATCAGAAGGTTCATTAAATGTAGCTTCAATTCGTGTTAAACCTTCAGCAATCTTATCCCAATAGCCTTTTTTCTGGGTTTCCTGATTAATCTGTCTATCTATAAACTGATCTCGCATCCGTTCAATGGCATCGATCCGGACTCCCGTACCGATTTGGCCAGCACCACCCGGTGAATTTAAGGAAGGTACTGTATATGGTTGTGAGGCAGATTGAGTGACTCGCTGGCGGCTATATCCTTCTGTATTTGCATTGGCAATATTATGTCCTGTTGTATCTAAAGCGGTTCTACTGACCTGTAAAGATTTCAAACCGATATTTATCCCATTAAATAAATTAGTTGACATTGGCTCACCTCTTTATCCACGTCTATCGACCAGACGCGGCATATCATCTTTATCTTTCCCACGTTTTTTATTATATAAATTTTTAGTTGGATTCACTGCTTCTTTTAACATATTAAATGAAAAATTATTTAACTTGATCGCTTCTTCTAACAGAACACGGTTCTGATCATTCCGACGGTAAAGTTCATCAATGATTTCAAGCAATCTGCTTCTGACTTGGGTAAATTTCTCTTCCCAATTATCATTCATCAATCCCATTAACTGTCGGTAGTTCAAACCCTCCTCTGAATCTTCTTCCCCTTGTAGTCCAACTAATAGCTCACTACGCTTAGCTTCCAGTTGATTAAGTTGAGTAATAATCTTTTCATCTTCTTTAACCAATCTGGTCAGATTGTCAATATCATTTTCTATAATTGTTTCTTTTTTCTCAGCTGCAAGTTCATTTAACTTACAATAATATGCGTATTCTTCTTCCAAAATCTCAATTAAAGCTTCTGCATTTTTACTCTTCATTAGAAATTACGACCTCATTCTGGAAATGATTTTTTTAGCAATAGCCTTACTATCAACCTGATAATTACCCTCAGATATCTTTTCTTTTAATTCAGCAACTTTTTCTGCTCTTACATCAGGTAATTGATCAAGTTTTTTAACTAATTCACTTAAACCTTTTGCTTTACCAGAAATATTCATCTGATCTGACTGTACTCTGGCTTTTTGTTCTTCCATCTTTTTCTGCTGAGATTGATATAGACTCTGTACTTTAGGGAAATTATTAATTTTCATAAGCGATCACCTCAATATCTTTATTCCTGAAAATAACTTACTAAATAGTATATCGTCAATTAAGTTGAAAAGTTAAGTAATTAACAAAAATTATTTTCTGCGATCATTTTTTTTCATGCGATCTACAATAAACATTCTATCTTCAGCATCTTTCTTTTTTTCGTCTTCCTTCTTTTTCTTATTCTTAGATAAACCACTGCCAAATCCATCTATCAACTCTTGTTGACAGCTCACACAATAACGGCCACTCATAATTGGTATCCCACAGCGTTCACATTCTAGTAAATTTTCAGCATCTATGCCATCTGCAATTAAACGATCATCTTTAATGAACTTTAAAATCTTTTCTTTCTCTACACCTGTTTCTTCATGTACTTTTGTGATCGTTGATTTGGGATTTTCCCAGAGATAGTCTTTTACCTTCTGATAGTCATCTTCCTCGCTTTTTCGACAAACATCGCAAATTTTGTGTTTGCCATCATAGGCAAAAAGTTTACCACATTTAAGACAGGATTTAATATCCATTCATCGCACCTCCATAAAATTGTTCCACATGAAACTTTTTCCAATTAATTAAAGTTAATTACTTTAACCTTCAACCCTTTACTTCTACTATTTGCTTTTACTATCTATTTTTTGATCTTAATATAATTATAGAAAGCCTATACTGACAAGCAATAGAAAAATACCATTTTCAACTACTTATTATTATATACTTTGCTTTTTAAGCTGTAAATCCTCCCTAAGATATAAATAATTTGGCTATTTAACAGGAAATGATATAATAAGATTGAAAGGAATGATCAATATGCAAAACAATGCCATTAAAATAGCACTGATCGATGGTTATCTTGATGAACCATCAGCACTCGGTGTGCCTCCTTATATATCACCACATATTCGTTATACCTACGGAGCTCTAACTAGTGCTGGAATTGATCCAACCAAACTAGATTATTATACAATCGATAACCTCCGTCAAAAATGGTCTTCTAACCTAAAAAAATTAGAAGAATATGATGTTTTAATTATTATCGCTGGTACAACTGTACCGGGTCATTATCTGGGTGGCCAGCCAATTTCTGTTGCAGAAATCAAAGAAATAGGTGAAAAAGTTTTCTATCCCCAAAAGGTTCTGGGTGGTCCTATTACATTAATCGAAAAAGTAGCAGCAAAATTTAAATCAACTTTTGATCATATTTGTCAGGAAGTAGCTGCTTTTGATCTCTACCACCTGCTCAGTAAAAAAGAAATACCTACTGCTGAAAACAAACTGACCAGTCTTTTAGATGATTGGGCGGTGGAAGGAGCTCAACTTGCCAGCCAGCATCCAGGCCACCCACATCTTATTGCTGAACTAGAAACATTTCGCGGTTGTCCTCGGTCCAGCCATTGCGCTTTCTGCAGTGAACGTTTGAAAAAGCTAACCTATACCCGACAACCAGCAAGCCTACATCGAGAAGTAAAAGCACTGGCAGAAGCTGGTATCCACCATTTCCGACTTGGCTGTCAGACAGACCTCTTGCTTTATGGTGCCCAACAGAAAGGTGATAAGTTTATCCCTTCTCCAGACATAATTAGTGACCTTTACCAGGGTATTAGAGAAGCAGATCCAGCCCTTAAAACATTACATATGGATAATATTAATCCAGCTGGTTTAGTCCGTTTTCCGGAAAAAGGTCGAAAAATTTTAGAGACAATTGTTAAATATAATACGACAGGTGATATAGCTGCTTTTGGTCTTGAATCAGCAGATCCACTAGTTGTTGAGAAAAATAATATTGATACTGATCCAGCCACAACCTTCAAAGCTATTGAAATGATCAATGAGATTGGTGGTAAAAGGAAAGATGGTATTCCCGCTCTTCTGCCTGGTCTCAATTTTCTGCATGGTTTAATTGGAGAACGGCCAGAAACCATGGAATATAATTATCAGTATCTCAAGAAAATTTTAGAGGCAGATCTAATGCTCAGAAGAATAAATATTCGCCAGGTAGTCACTCTTGGCAGCTATCCAGAAGTTAAATTTGATAAAAGCGCCTTTTTTGCCTATAAGAAGAAAGTTAATGAAGAGATAAATAAACCAATGTTACAACGAGTTTTCCCTCGCGGAACTGTCTTGAAAAACGTCAGAGCTGAAAAACATGATGGGAACCTTACATTTGGTCGCCAACTTGGAACCTATCCCATCCTCGTGGGCATACCGGGCCAGCTCCGCCTTCACGAAAGGTACACGGTTAAAGTGATAGATCATGGTTATCGATCTATCACTGCATTGCCTTATCCTTTTTCTGTCCAAGATGCTAGTAGAGCCCAGCTCACTGCTATTCCTGGTATCGGCAAAAAGCGGGCAGAAAAAATCATTCTGCACCGCCCCGATAACCTAAAAGATTTAGCAGCCCTGCTGGGCTCTGAATTTCCCCTTAACGAATGGGAATCGTTTTTTAATTTTTAGTAACCCTTAAGATAATTAATCTTATTCAAAAGATCATTTTTTGTCTTAAAACGTTCCAAATTATTATTTAACAAGCTGACAGCTCTCTCATTATATTGGGGGAAGAGTCCACCCGTATGTGGTGTAATAATCAGATTAGCAGTATCATAAAATGGTGAATCAGCTGGTAGTGGCTCTTCTCTAAAGACATCAAGGGCTGCACCAGCTATTTCATTATTCTCTAAAGCAGCTATCAATTCTGCATCAACAACCACTTGCCCCCGGGCAATATTAATAAAATAGGCAGTATCTTGCATAACAGCAAATTCAGCCTGACCAAACATATTCTCAGTCTGATCAGTTAATGGTACCGCTGCTACCACATAATCAGCTCTTTGCAAGAGATTATGTAGTTCTTCCGGTCCATAAATCTGATCAAATCCAGCCGGAATACGGGAAGGATCATTTTTAATACCTACCACTTTCATACCAAATATTTTTGCCCGCTGACCAACCGACTGACCCACAGCACCAGTTCCCACTATTAATAATTCTTTATCCTTCAATATACTTACTCTTAACCTATTCCATTCACGCTCTTGCTGTTGTAGATAGAGTTCATGCAATCTCCGACTGAACATAATTAAATATCCGATTACCTGTTCACCCAGTGAATCAACATGGACTCCACTCATATTAGTCAAAATTATATTTTTTTCTCTTAATATATCTTTAACATTATCAGAAAGCAGACCATCTACCCCAGCTGACCAGCTTTGAATCCATTTCAACTTTTCTGCCTTTTCTAACAATTCTCGATCAGAAAAACTACCTTTACAGACAAGTAGATCAGTATCTACAATTTCCGCAGCCAGTTCCTCATTCTTATCACTGGCAACAAATTCATCACCAGTATTATACAGACTTAACTCACCTAAATACTTCTCATTTAAAGCAAAAGTAAACAATACTTTCATAGCAATATCATTCCCTTCTTACTATTTCATATTCATTTTAACTCTTATCATAATTATAATATATAATACATTTTTTAGATTTTCACGAATACTACTGTCTAACCAAATTCCACCTATTACGGTATATCTATTATTTTCAGAGACTATCTGAATGATAATTAAATATATTTTCTACATATTCATTCCTAATGTTTCTATAAATATAAAAATCGGAGTCAATTGATATAATTTCTTTTATACCCTCTAGTTCAGATATAATTATAAGACTTGCATCAGCAAAATCCATTGGAACATCTGAATATTTTTCTGATAGATCAATGATCCTAGAGATATCAGCCATATCAATTTGTTTTATTTCTATTGCACCTAATCTAATCCACTTTAGAAAATCTATCTGAGTATTTATACTAAAGTCTAACATATGCAAAACTTCAGTAATAACAGGCCATGTTGTATATAAAAGTCCTTCATACTTCTTCAGGAATTCTTTTACTGGAATATGAAATTTATCATCTTTATCAAATAAAGCAATTAAAGGACCCGCATCAATGAGACATCTTTTCATTTATCTTATCTCTCACTTTCTTTTTATATATTTCAGATAAATTTCCTTTTCCACTACCATGATTACCAAACAATTCTTCTCCTAGGTCATATGGTTTCATTTTTTTCTCCTGCTCAGTCAGATATTTCTCTAAAGCTTCTTTAACAATATCTGACTTAGTAATATTATTTAGTTTTGATAATAAATCTATTTTATCTTCTAATTCTTTAGATAATCTTACACTAATCATATTAACACCTCCGTAATACATATTGTATTACATTATATGCTGATCGTCAATAATAGGTTTTCTATAGATAGTGTCAAGTTACTTTTGGATTTAGAGAAGACTCCCTTTTTGTAATTATT